>JAACEL010000074.1 GCA_011682535.1 Nitrospiraceae bacterium
GTCCGTCCCGGCCACCTGTTCCGCCTGCACCAAAACGGATTTCATCGCATCGCTCTGGCCGACGATGTCGCCATGGAGGCCAGCCATCCGGATCTCCTCGCGTAAATAGACGTTTTCGGCTTCCAGTTGCTCCTTGAGAGCGCGGACCTCAGCGAGGGCGCTCCTGAGTTCCTCCTCGGCCTTTTGGCGTCGAACATGCTCCTCCGCTTCCCGAAGCGCCCGGTGCACTGCAGGAACAAGACGCGACATCCGCTGTTTGAGAACATAGTCCGTGGCGCCGGCCTTCAGGCTTTCGATGGCCAACTCCTCCCCGAGCTGGCCCGATACAAGAATGAGCGGTACGTCGGGGCATTGTTCCTTGGCAATGGCCAAGGCGGTAAGTCCGTCAAACGAAGGGAGAGAGTAGTCTGCCAGGATAAGATCGAATTCGCTATGCCGCAGGGCCTCGCAAAATGTGTCGCGGGTTTCCACGGGGACGACTTCGCAGTCAATGCCCTCCTCGGCCAGCATTGCTTGAACCAACTCAACATCTCTCGGGTCATCCTCAAGATGAAGGACTTGCAGGGGGGATTTCATCGATTCATCCCTCTACCAAACCACTCTACACACACGGCCTCCACGGCCAAACAAGATGGGAATCAGTCTGTTGACATCGTGCGGGGAGGCGGTTCATTGAGGACCGCCCAAAACAATCCAATCTCTCTTACCGCCTCAACAAACTCCTCGAAACCCACCGGTTTGAGCACATAGGCGTTCACGCCCAGATTGTAGCTTTCGATGATATCTCTTTCCTCTCGGGATGTGGTGAGAACTATCACGGGAATGAGTTTTAGGTTGTCATCCGCCCGGACCGCCCGGAGAACCTCAAGGCCATCGACTTTGGGCATTTTCAGATCGAGGAGAATGAGGGCGGGATTACCCCCAGGCATGGTCTCAAATTTGCCTCGACGTTGGAGCAAGTCAAGCGCCTCTGCTCCATCGTGAGCAATCATGATCTCATTCGCTAAGCTGTGCGTTTCGAAAGCTTCGATCGTCAACTCGATGTCCCGGGGGTCATCCTCAACCAGAAGAATGCGCTTCAGTTCCATGGAACCTCCTTTCTGTGTCGGAGTTCAAAAAATTGGATACTAAAGTTCCTATCCGCTGGGCTGTACCACCGCAGCCCTCGGCGATATTGGCGGCAATGCCGCCAAGAGAAACGGACGATTTGCAATCCCACGGTTTTCTGAGCCTTGAAGTCCCACGTATCATACGCTTCCCACACCATGTCCGAATAGGCGTTCCGCCAAACGGTACACATCCATCTCAAAGATCTCCTTCATAACCGCCGTCCAAGCTCCAGGTTTCGAGTCTCAAGTTTCAAGTGTCACGTCTCCCTCACCCCCGGCAACGAGAAGTAGAACGTCGCTCCCTCGCCAACCTTCCCTTCGGCCCACGTTCTCCCGCCATGGCGGTGGATTATCCGCCGGACATTGGCCAAGCCCACGCCTGTCCCTTCAAATTCCTCGGCGCTATGCAGGCGTTGAAACACGCCAAAGAGTTTGTCGACATACTGCATGTCGAATCCAACTCCGTTATCCCGGACAAAGACGACGACCTCGTCTTCCTGCCCAGGGACGGTGCCAATCTCGATGCGGGCCTCTTCGCGTTCGCGAGTGTATTTTGCGGCATTGTCGATTAGATTTACCAGGACTTGGCGCAACGTTGCCTGATCGGCATGCACCTCGGGAAGACGCGCAATCTGCCAGCCGATTTCCCGGTCTTGTGTCTGTTCCAGCACCTCGCGAACGGCTCCCCTAACAAGTTCTTCAAGATTCAGGTCTGTCTTGTACAATTCCACCCGCCCGGCACGCGAGAACGCCAAGAGGTCGTCAATGAGATCCCCCATGCGTTTGGCTGACTCGCCGATGATGTTCAGATGCCGTTGGCCTGTCG
The DNA here is from genome assembly GCA_011682535.1 of Nitrospiraceae bacterium. Taxonomy (GTDB): domain Bacteria; phylum Hydrogenedentota; class Hydrogenedentia; order Hydrogenedentales; family SLHB01; genus JAACEL01. The sequence continues at coordinate 1,936 of JAACEL010000074.1, forward strand.
AGTCGAGTGCATCGGCATTGGACTCCTTGAGCAGATCCACAAAGCCGGCGATATGGCGCAGCGGAGCCCGCAGGTCATGGGAAACGGAATACGCGAAGGCGTCCAACTCCTTGTTGCTTGTCATCAATTCACGGCCCGTGAGCTCAAGTTCCTTGTTACTAGACCGCAGGTCTTCCATGACATTCACCATCGCACTGTTGAGTCGCTCTGAATCGGTGACACGCGCATCCAGTTGTATTGTTCGCTCCCGCACCAGTTCTTCCAAGTGATCGCGGTGCTGCTCCAGTTCCGCCGCCAGCCGCTCACGCTCATCCTGCTGTTCGCGGAAGGCGAGGCCATAGGCCATCAGCATCTCCATCAGCGGGGCCGAAATGCGCTGGGCGGACTCCAGCAGGGTCTTGTCGGGGAATTCCTCGGCCAGGCGCTGGAGCGCCGTTTCGTGAATCTCGGCGATCTCCTCGGGCGGCACGCCAGCACGCACCATCTCACGCCCCAGCTTGGCCGCCTCGGCCAGATGTGATTCTTCCCGGCTCTCGACAAAAGCTTTTAGTACTGAAGCGTATGCGTTCTTGAACTCTGGTGTATCCATCTTATTCTCCGTTCCGGAATACCAGGATCGCCGCGTCGTCCGTCGCGCGCCGCCAGTCCTCGATAATCGTCTCGGCCAGGCGCCTGAGTTCGGTGCGCAGCGTTTCGCCATAACCCGACAGGTCAATCACCTCCTCGATGCCGTCGGTGTACATGATCACCAAATCGCCCGGCGCCAGCGGGACCGTCTCGGTCTTCAACGTTCGGTAGCCGCCGCCGACAATGCCGTAGTGGCTCAAAAGCCGCGTCGTTTCCTGTCCCACGACCATCGCCCGCGTGTTGCCGATGCCCGCGTAGGTCAGCGTCCCGGCAGCCGGTTCGGCCACGGCGACGCCCATCGCCACGCCGCGCGTGTTGTGTAGCGCCTGGTCGCAGGCCGCGAAGACCTCCAGCAGGGGCTCATAACGATGCCGTTCGAAGAAACCCAACGCCGCCATCGCCGCCTGCTCCGCGTATTTACCATGGCCCAAGCCGTCAATCATACACAGCACAACCTTTCCGTCATGCTCCCAGAATCCGGCCAGATCGCCGCAATGCGGCTCTTCCAATGGGCGTTTGACAATCGCGATCTTCATCGAATCCTCTGGACTGCCGCCTTATGGACTGCGCAAGCCATGCTTGCGTTTTCCCACGCCTCGAGGCGCCAGCCGTAAGCTTCGACAACCTCGAACAAGGCCTTCTGCAAAAGTCTCCTACGCTCCGGCTCCTCAAAGAAATGTTCTTTGCGCATAGTTCCCGCCATTACGATATACATCGTGTCCGGCACGAAAACATGCGCCGGTCTGTGATGCCAGGGGCGAGATTCCTGTTCCATGTCATTCCTCTTTGGATTGCGCAAGCCATGCTTGCGCCTTCTAAGGCTGGAGCGTGGCTCCAGCACTCCATATTACGGCCACCACGCGCGTTCCAGCGCCGACTTGCGATTCAATCTCGAACTCGTCCATCAGCCGCTTGACGCCCGGCAGGCCGACGCCCAAGCCGCCGTTGGTCGTGAAGCCGTCACGCATGGCCGAATCCACGTCGGCAATTCCGGGACCGTCGTCCTCCGCCACAATCTCGACGCCCACGCTCCCGTTTTGCCTCACGGCCCTCAGCGTAATGGTCCCGCCGACGCGCGTGTGGAAGAACAGGTTATTGGCCAGTTCCGACACCGACGTGGCGAGGCTGTAAACCGCCACCTGCGACAATCCCACCGAGCGCGCTAGCGCCGTCGCCGCCCGCTGCGCCCGCGCCACATGCCACTCCTGCGTCACTGCAACCATCATGCCTGGCTCATTTTTCATTTTGCATCGCTCATCTCTTCTTCCCCAGCATCTTCAGTTGCACAATCGTGTGCCCCGGCTCGGAGTTGAGCACGAAATCATGCGCCAGCCGCCTGACTCCCGACAGGCCCGCGCCCAGACCACCGCTCGTCGTGAAGCCCAATTCGAGCGCCTTGTCCACGTCGGCGATTCCGGGACCATGGTCCTCGACCACCACGCGGATGACGGCGGTCTCATTCTCCGACTCGTCGGTGACAACGCACACGCCTTCGCCTGCGTATTGGATCGCGTTGCGCGTCAGTTCCGAGACGGCCGTGGCCAGACGGGTCTGGTCGGCCGAGCCAAAGCCGAGTCCGCGCGCCATCTCACGGCAGGCCTGGCGGGCGGCCACGATGTCGCTCGACTGCTTCAGCTTTATTTGTTTGTGCGTCATATCAGGCCTCCCGTTCTTCGATCATCGTCTCCAAACGATTGAAGGCCTGATCGAGGTTCAGGGCCGTTTCGACGCCGATGAGTTCCCGCCCCATCTCGATCAGCGTCAGCGCCACGTCCGGCTGCATGCCGCATAGCACCACCTGCGCCCCCAGCATCCCCGCCTGCACCGCCGTGTCGTTGATCACCCGCGCCATATACGAGTCGACCACATTCATCGCGGTGATATCGATGACCAGCCCCGTGGCCTCGGTATCGGAGAGCATGCGCAACACGTCGGCCTGGAAGGCCATGGCGTCCTCGTCGTTCATATCGATTGGGATCGAGGTCAGGAGGATGCCACGCAGCTTAAGTATCGCGACTTTCATGCTCAGTCCCCTTTCCCCACGACCTTCAGACCAACCAGGCTGTAGGCCTCGGCGATGCCCGCGCGCAACGTGCCCAGGGTGCGCAGGCCCGCGAACTGAACATCGAGTTTGGTCAGCGTCTGCGCCGCATCGGGGCTGATGCCGGTGAGAATGGTCTCGCAGCCGAGCATCTGCGCCGCCGTCACCGTCTTTGTGAGGTGTTGCGCCACCTTCGTGTCGATGACCGGCACGCCGAGGACGTCGATGATCGCCACGCGCGACTCGGTCTCGACGATGGCCCTGAGCAGCACCTCCATCAACTGTGCGGCGCGCAGCGTGTCGATCACACCCACCAACGGCAGCATCACGATCTCGTCCCACAGCTTCATCACCGGCGTCGAGAGCTCGAGCAGCGAGCGGCTCTGCTCGGCGATGACGCTCTCGCGCGTTTTGACGAAGACCTCGACGCTGATCAGCGCGAGTCTGGTAATGACATTAATTGTTCCCGCGATGGCGTCGCGCAGCTTCTGCGTATCGCCGGACAATTCCTCAATGAGAGCTTCACGGACAACTGGCTCAAGCGAAAGGACGAAGTGGGCCGTCTCGCTGGCGGTGAAGCCCTGTTCGGCGCGCGAGGCGCTGATATCGCGCAGCATCGCCACCGAGTCGGCGAACTCCGGCGTCTCGACGTCGATGTACTGCCCGGCGCCGAAGGCCGTCGTCAGCGCCGCCAGCAGATCCTCCGCCTGGGCGCGCAGTTGCTCTTCGCTCATCAGTTCGAGGGTGCGCGTCCCGCCCAGCGCTTTGACGTTCTCCATCCAATCACTCAGCACCTCGTCCTGCCGTGCCACGAGGATCTCCGCCACGGAACGGACTCCCGCGGCCTTCCTTCTTGCCGTGCCCTGCGCCTTCGCCTTCTTCGCCGTCGTTCGTTTCGCCATGATTCTTGCTCCTTTCATTAGATTTGGATTGCTGGAGCCGTGCTCCAGCCTTTCTCATACTATCAGCAACCTCAAGTTCGCCCTTCCGGCTTCTTCCCTCCGCGATGGGGTCATCCGCCACCGGCGTCATCCCGGCCTCTTCGAGTTGTGCGCGCAGTTTCCTGACCGCCTTCTTCAATCCCACCATACGGTTCTCGCGCCCGGCCATCGAATTGACAATGCTGCGCAGTTCTTCGGAGCGCCGTTCTGCCTTCTCCTGTGCCTGTTTGCGCTCGGTGATGTCGATGGAGAAGACGATAATCCCGGTCACGGCGCCCGACTTATCCAAAACCGGCATCTTGTCAGTCAGTACCCACAACACCGCTCCGGATGAAGTGCGCAATGGCTCCACGATGCCGAGTTTGGGCTGGCCCGATTGGATTACTTCCAGATCATCTTGATAGTACTTTGCGGCCTCTTGTGGGAACAGTTCCTCAGTGGACTTCCCTTCGATCTCTTCCACGGCAAGGCCAACCGACTCGCTGGCGGCCCTGTTGGCCCGGAGGAAGTTGTTCTTCGTGTCCTTGTACCAAATCATCGCGCGGACGGAATCCAGAATGAGTTGTTGCTCGGCGCTCAGCTTAGCCAGTTCAGCCGTCCGCTCGCGGACCAGTTCCTCCAGATGCTCGCGGTATTTCCCCAGTTCCTCCTCGGCACGCTTGCGCTCGGTGATGTCACGCCCTTCAGGGATCAAGTATTTCACAACGCCGTGTTCATCGAAGATCGGGTGCATGCTGTATTCGATCCACATCAGCGACCCATCCGCTGTCTGAATCTGGATGTCATGCACCAAAGATTCTCCCGCGGCACATTGCTCAATGTCGCGCTTGATCACTTCCCGGGCTTCATCGGAATATGTGAACCAGAAAGCCTCGAAAAACTTCTTCCCGCTCACATCCGCCAATTCGATTCCGGCCACGGCAAGCGGTGTGTTGTTTACGAAGATGAGGCCGCCGCTCGGATCCAGCACCCCAACGAACGTTGTCATGTCGTTGAGTATCCCCTCACGAAACCGCTCATTCTCCCGCAACGCCTCCTCCGCCCGCTTACGCTCCTCCCGGCTCCGCAGCGCCATGACGCCATAGGCCACGTCGTTCGCCAATTCCAGCAGCAGTTGCACTTCTTCCTCGTCGAAAGCATCCGGCTCGGACGAATAGATATTGAGTGCGCCAAAGGCCTGCTCGCCGACCATCAGAGGAAGCGCAATCGACGACGCATAGCCGTGCTCGAGCGCCGCCTCGCGCCACGGCGCGAAGTTCGGATCCATCTGAATGTCTCTGGCGGCGACGGGACGGCCCGTGCGGATGGCCGTGCCGGTCGGCCCCCGTCCCCGTTCCGTGTCGTCCCACGTGATAGCGATCGTGTCCAGATATCCTCCCACGTATCCCATCTGCGCCACCGGACGCACGGATTTCGCTTCATCCTGCTCGGCGAACCCGACCCACGCCAGGCGATATGCGCCCTTCTCAACCAGGATCCGGCAGGTGCTACGCAGCAGGTCGCCTTCGTCCGTCGCGCGCACGAGTTCCTGGTTGCATTCACTGAGCACCGTGAGCGCCCGGTTCGACATCCGCAGTTCCTCTTCGGCCTGCTTGCGTTCGGTGATGTCTTCGCCGATGGACTGGTAGACGACCGGCTGACCCTTGGCGTCAAACAGCGCGCGGTTGGTCCAGCGTTGCCAGCGGATCTCGCCATCCGGCGCGATCACCCGGTGCTCGTGCGAGTGCATTGGCGACTCGACCGTCAGCGCCGAGATGTTGCCCATCACGGTTTCCCGGTCCACGTCGGGAATCAGCGACAGGAAGGACGAGCCTACCAATTCCTCGGATGTCTTCTCGAAGTACTTGCAGTAGATCTCGTTGGCATAGGCGATCTCGCCGCCAGGCCGGAAACTGCAGATCAGCACCGGGGTGTCCTCAGCCACCGCCCGGTAGCGCTCCTCGCTCTCACGCAGCGCTTTCTCGGAATCGGACCACGCGTCTTGGTTGGCCAAGAGGCGCCCGGCAAGCGCGGTGCCAACAGGATACACGAGCAGGACCGGCAGGGCGATGGTCCGGAGAACTTGCCATCTGACATCCTCCGGAAGCGCCATAGTCCAGAGCAGCATGGCGAAGTGGACGACCAATCCGAACAGAAGGAGGGAGGCAGTCTTGATGTCCGCTGTATTCCTGCGCCGAAGATGCCGGTATCCTGCGCCGAGCGCCGCGGAGGTGACAATGACACCGCAACCCATGTATACCCCACCGCCGCCAATTGCGATCCGGCAGACGGAGGCAATAGCCGCGGCTATCAAGGCGGGCAGTCCTCCGGCGAAGAGCCCGGCAACGCTGATGAGAATGGATCGGCCATCGAAGATGACCCCGGGCGCGAACACCACCGGCGTCAGCATCCCGATGACCGTAGCCGATCCAAAGACGAACCCAGCGAGAATGCGTCCCGAAAGGGATCGGCGATCCCGCATCCTGAAGACCATGGTGTAGCCCATGCATAGGGCGAGAAGGATGGCTATGTTTCTGGCGAGATCGAGGAAAATCATGGTCGCTTGCTCCCCACGGTCTTTGCGAACGCCACCCGCGTGCCCAGTTTGTGGACGCCGTGAGCGCGGGCGCGGACTTCGTTGCGGTCGAGTCTGCGGGCGTGGTGCATCTCCTGCCGCACGCCCGACACTCCGAGGGCGACGATGAGCAGCGTCCGCCCAACTCCCGGCCTCGCATCTAGTGGTCGATACAACCGATCAATCCTCACAGCAAACTGAAACGTCCTCTCACAACTCTTCGCCCTTCCCACTTCGCCCTTCTTTGAGCGGGTCATCCGCCACCGGCGTCATCCCGGCTTCTTCAAGTTGCGCGCGTAGTTTCTTGACCGTCTCTTTCAGTTCAATCATGCGGTTCTCGCGGCCCGCCATCGACATGACCACGCTCCGCAGTTCCTCGGTGCGATTACGAACGCGCTCCTCGAGGTGTTCGCGGTATTCCACCAATTCCTCCTCCGCCCGCTTGTGCTCGGTGATGTCGCGGGCGGCGACGACGAACCCTTGGGCCTCCATGTCCGGCCCAAGGTATGGGGAGTAGGCGACATCCATGTACTTCTGCCCAACGGCTGGAAAGTCAAACCACTTCTGATAGCGGATGTCCTCCCCAGCCAGACAGCGCTCAGCCATCGGTTTGATAATCATGTTGAACAACTCTTGGCCAAACACGTCGGCCACTGTCCGGCCAATCACCTCGTCCGATACTTTGGCGAATGCCCGCAGATACGCCGCGTTGGCCGCAAGATAGACAAAGTTCTTGTCTAGCAGCGCCAGCATGTCGGTGGCGCTGGACACGATGTGCTTATACTGGCGCAGTTCTTCCTGGGCCCGCTTGCGCTCGGTGATGTCTTGGGCAATTCCCGCGACGCGGTAGACTTGGCCGCTCACGTCGCGAACTGGAAACCCCTGATCGCGGATCCACCGCATAGAACCGTCCGGACGTACGATCCGATACTCCTCGTCATATGAACTTCCCTCACCCAGTTTTACAAAATTCTCCCAAGCGCGCTCGCGCTCCTCGGGATGAATCGCATCGGCCCAACTCCGGGCGCCAGTGTAAAGATCCTGAAGCGAGCGGCCCCAGATCTTCTCATAAGCCCGGCTGGCGAACAACGTCTTGTGATTCTTGAAGTCCGTTATCCAGAACACATCTTCAACTGTCTCGGCGATTTGGCTCAGGCGCTCCTCACTCTCTCGCAGCGCCTGCGTCCTCTCGGCGACCAGTTGATCCAGGTCGGCGTTCATGTCGCGCAGTCGGTCCTCGGTGTGTTTGATCCTGAGCATGACCTTGATCTTGGCCACCAGTTCAATATTATCGACCGGCTTGGTGAGGAAATCATCCGCGCCCACCTGAAGCCCCTCTGCCTTGAGCTTAGGGTCCGTGTGATGCGCGGTGATCAAGATCACCGGCACGTGGGCGGTCCGCTCGTCGCTCTTGAGCCGGCGGCACATTTCGATACCGCTCATTCCGGGCATTTGCACATCGATCAAAACGCCGTCGAAATCGCTCTCGGCGGCCGCAGCGAGCCCCTCTTTCGCGCTCGGAACCGTCCGGATCTCGCAGTCCGGCAGATGCTGGGCAATCAGACTTTGCAGCACGTAGAGGTTGTCCGGCTTGTCGTCGACAGCCAACAGAAGGTTTTTCTTCATGATGTCTTCTCCTCCAGCCCCAGCCATTTCCGCACGATGCCCGTCAGCGTTACGGCGTCCAGCGGCTTGCAAAGATAGTCGTCGCATCCCGCCGCCAGGATCTCTTCCCTATCGCCCTTCATGGCCTTGGCGGTAAGCGCTACAATCGGCGTGCCCTTGAGTTCGGGATCGGCTTTGATCCGCCTTGTCGCCTCGATACCGCTCACAACAGGCAATTGGATATCCATCAGGATCAGGCCGGGCCGGGATTCCTTCGCCGCCCTCACCGCCTGCCCGCCGTCCTGCGCTGAAATGTACTGACAGCCTATGTTGTCGAGGATCGCCGAGATCGTAAGCAGATTGTCAAGATTGTCCTCCACAATCAGAACCGTCTTGCTTCGTTCCGATGCCGGCGACGGCGGTTCCCTCGTGATGGACGCTGTTGGGCGCGGGGCCGGTCCGGGCTCTGCGGGTTCCTCGAGCATGGCGGCGACACAGGCCAGCAGTTCATCCCGGCCCACGTCGCCTTTCTGGAGCAACTCCCGGATGTTGTTACGCGTGAGCCGGGCGCGGTCCTCCGCGATCAGTTCCTTGGCCGTAAGCACCAACACAGGCACATCCGCGGTTCTCGAATCGGAACGTATCTCTTCGAGAACCTGGAACCCGTCGACCTCCGGCATCATCAGGTCGAGGATGATTGCGTCGGGGATCTCCTCTCGGACGGCACTGAGCCCCGCCGCACCGCCCTCGGCCACCGTGACGCGGTAGCCACTTTCCTCAAGCGCGCTGCGTACCTGTAGCGCGGCCACCTCATTGTCCTCCACCACGAGCACGAGCGGCTTCTCGCGCGCCGGACCGCGTGGACGACGGCGTCCCGGGCCAGGCTTCTCTTCACCCACGCGCCCCAACGAAGAAGCCGCGTCGTCCTCCAGGAGCGCCGCCGGGCATCGCGCAGGAAGACGCAATGTGAACGTGCTCCCTTCGCCCAACGCGCTCTCGACCGTGATCGCCCCGCCGATTGGACGCGCTATTCTCTGGCAAATGGCCAGCCCCAGCCCCGTGCCCTCGTACCTTCGCGTAGTCGAGCCGTCAACCTGCCGGAACTCCTCAAAGATGTGGGGAAGATCGATCTCGCTGATACCGATTCCGGTGTCCGTCACCGCGAAAGCAACCATTCCTCCGGCCGCGCGGACATCGACGCTGATTTGACCTTGTTCGGTAAACTTGACCGCGTTGGACAAGAGGTTGAGCAAGATCTGACCGATTCGCTCCTCGTCGGAATACATGCGCGGCACTTCGGTGAAGTTCGCCTCGAGTCTCAGTCGCTGTTCGTCAGCCATGGGTTGCACCGTGCCGAGCGTTCGCTCCACGAGATCGCGAGGGTCGAAATCGCAAAGGCTGAGTTCCACCCATCCGGCCTCGATCTTCGACAGGTCGAGGATGTCGTTGATCAGGCTCAGGAGCCGTCGGGCGTTGCGCTCGATAACGCGAAGGTGTTCCGCGTCATCCTCGGGCTTACTCCCAATCCCGCGCGACAACATAAGCTGCGAGAGAGCCATCACGCTGTTGAGCGGAGTGCGCAGTTCGTGGCTCATGTTCGAGACAAACTCCGACTTGAGCCGATTGGCCTCGACGACTTGCAGACGCTGGACCTCGAGTTCTTCAGCCTGCGCCTGCATCTCTTCGGCTTGCTCCTGAAGTTCTTCGTTCACCAACGTCATTTCCTCGTTGCTCGCGCGAAGCGCCTCCGCCAGACGCTCCGTCTTCGCGCCCGTCAACAGGTTGGAGAAAGCCGTGTCCATCCCGAGCCGCGCCTGCTCGATTATCTGACGAAAGGAGTCGGAGTAAGAACCGAGCGTAGCCAGCGAGACCACGGCCATGACTTTGCGGCCAAGCCCGAGTGGAATCGTGATGATCTCCCTTGGAATCGCCGTGCCGCCTGTTGTCTTGAACGTGAAGACGGTGTCCGCGGGGATATGGCGGATGTGGGAGATGCGCCCCGTGGCCAGCGTTTTGCCGAGTTCGCCTTCATGCTCTTCGGCGCTAAAGAACTGCGCCGCGCCGCCGCTCAGGCCCACCGAAGCGGTCTGTTCAAACATTTCCCCGTTCTCGCTGCGCATGTAGAACGCACCAAGATGCGAACCGGAGATATCAATGAGTCTCATGAGCAGCCCCGAGGCAAAATCCTCGACATCGCCGGCGGCGACCATGGTCTCGGATATCCCGGCGCTCCCTTGCCGGATCGCTATTTGCGAAGCGAGCGTACCCGCCATCTCGTTGAACGAAGTCCCTAGGGCGGCGACCTCGTCGGGGCCTTCCGGCAGCCACCGGGCCTCCAAGTCTCCCTCGGCAAAGCGGCCGACGACTTCTCCGATGCTGAGGATTGGCCGGGTGATGGTCCCGGCGAGAAGCATGGAGACCAGCACGACGATCAGGGCGGCAACCGCTATAATGAGCACCATATCCCGCAGTATGGCGCGAATAGGCGCGTGGACCTCGGCCAAGTCGCGCTTCACCACGAAGCCCCACTGCGTTAGGGGGATGTGCGTATAGGCCGCCAGGACCATCTCACCACGGTAGTCCTTTGTCTCGACAATACCGGTTTCGCCGTCGGCGGCCTTCACCGCGGGTTCGGCGGCAATCTTCAACTTCAAGGGCGCATTCTCGGCCCACCGCAGTTCGTTGACGGCAAAGCCGTCCTTGTTCACGATGAGGGTCTCGCCCGATTCGCCCATGCCCGTGCGTTCCTGAATCAGCGGATACAGAACATGCTCCAGGTTCGCCCGGGCAACCAAGACCCCGATTATGTGTTCGCCGTCACGCTTTAGGCAGAAGATGGGCGACGAAAAGGCCATCGACGGCTTGTCTTCCGTCTTCGAAAGATAGATATCCTTGATGTACGGCTTTCTGGTGCGCATTGGCTCGGTGAAGTAGAGATCCATCCGCTCGTCCTGGCCTTCATGGGCCGACTCGGAGCAGATCTCTATCTTACCGCTGGCCGCGCCGATGACGAAGAATTCGGAATATGCGCCATAACGATCCACGTACCTTTGCAACAGGGACCGCGCGATGGAGACCGCTTTCAGGTTCTCTGGACTCCACTCGCTCTTTGGCTTTCCCAGGACTCCTTCCAAACCGCGTATCTCCTCATCCCTCGAGGAAACTTGCAGGTCGCTCATCCGTTCATCCAGCCAGTTGGTAAGTTCCCTGACCTTCAGGTCGCGAACGACCTGGAGCCTCTCGAACTCCATGCCGCGAAGGGTGGCGGCCCGTTGAAAATAGAGGATCGTGACAACAGCGGTCAGGGAAAGCATGGTCACGGTGAGAAACCAAAAGACCAAGCGTATCCTCAGACTCTTGAAACGCAGTCTCATGCCCATTTCTTCCTCCTGTCGGCAAGCCCCACACGGGGTGGCGGCGTCTCAGCGCGGCAGTTTGCAGAATATTCTACTATTCTGGTCCACCGAATCCAACTTCGCTCCAATTCCCCGGCCCAGCGACTCCGACTCGCCCAGGACCAGATAACCACCCTGGGCGACGGACTTGTAGAGATGGTCGAGAACTCTCGCCTGCATGTCGCGGGAAAAATAAATCAGCACGTTTCGGCAGAGCGTTAGGTCGAAGGTTCCGAAAACACTGTCCGGCGGGGTTGTGGCCATTCGTGATGTCAGATCGTGCCGCGAGAACCGGACCATCTCCTTGATAAAAGGGCGCACCTCGAATCCCATTCCGTTGGGTACGAAATACTCATCGAGAATGCCCAGTTTCGTGAACTCGAAACTCGCACGCGCGTAAACCGCCGCAGTTGCCGTCTTCAGGGCGTTTTCATCCATATCCGTCGCGAAAATACGGGGAGCCCAATTGGCCATCTCGCCCTTCATGGCCACGTGGACCAGGATTGCCACGGAGTAGGCTTCCTCCCCCCCGGCGCAGCCTGCGCTCCAGATCCGAATCTCATTGGACGACTTCCGCCGTTTGCGCTCAAGGATCTCGGGGAGAATCTTCTCGCGGATGATCTCGAAGACAAGCGGATCGCGAAAGAAAGAACTGACATTGATACCCACCGCATCGATGAAACGGTGGCACTCCGAGGGATCCCTCTCCAGCCGCAGCAGGTATTCAGCCTCGTCGCTTAGGCCCAGTTTCCCTATTCTCGCGGCGAGACGCCGCTCCAGCATGGGCTGGCGGTAACCAGCTAGATCGATTCCGGTAACTTCGTGAACTCTCGCCAACGCCCTGTCAAGGTGTGATTTCACGACCGAACATCCTCTACATGCGGATGCGGATACTCCTCAGGAACATCCACGTTCCGCTGATCATCACCGGCCTTCAGTGCTTGCCGGGGTCACCGCCCCCCCGTTTGTGGCCATCCTAATGGCCGAAAGCAGCCGTTTGAACCCAACCGGTTTCGACAGCAGTGTGACCGGACCGTGCTCCAAAGCCTGTGCCACAAGGCCGCTATCCGGATAGCCCGTGATGAGAATCGCGGGAATGAACCCGTAGATCTTTCGAACCTCGCGCAAAACCGTTGGGCCATCCATGCCCGACATCTTCAAGTCAAGCAGCACTACGTCCGGAAGATCCTGCCGCATGATCTCAAGCGCTTTGGCGCCGCTGGAGGCCGCTACGGCCCTGAACCCCGCTTTTTCGACGGCTAAACCAACCAGTTCAAGATCACGTTCTTCGTCATCGATGATGAGCACGCTCTTCTTGCTCTGGGACTTCCGTTGCTCCTGCGCCCACTCGTGCAACGCGTTACGGTTGAAACGCCACGCACGACCAATCTTAAACGCCGGAATCCTACCCTCTCTCGCCATGCACCGGACCGTCTCCTCCCCGAGCATAAGGAGTTTCGCAACACCTCGAACATTCATAATGTCTCGGTCGTTCAACATGGCAGTCTCCGGCGCCTCCAACCTCGCCCCCTCTTCCGCACTTGCCCTTGGGGCAAAGAGAAAGGACAGGGCCATGAACAAGCATTAAACAGCATCAACTGGTATAGAATAATGCTTACTCCCAAAATAGGCAAGGAAATTTCGGCTCTTCCGGTTTTTGCGTACTTCGTTCTGATACCGCCTTTTTGACAGGATAACAGGATGAACTGGATGGTTTGCATCCTGTAAATCCAAGGC
>JAACEL010000394.1 GCA_011682535.1 Nitrospiraceae bacterium
TGGGGCGAGATCTCTCCCTGCGGTCGAGATGACAAGTGGGCGGTCGAGATGACAAGTGGGCGGTCGAGGTGACTGTGGGCGGTCGAGGTGACTGTGGGCGGTCGAGATGACTGTGGGCGGTCGAGATGACTGGTGACATGGTGTCCTGTCTGATGAACCGGATTTCCTCACAACCGCCGTTCACGCCTCAATCCTGTTTATCCTGTTATCCCGTCGAGAAGAGATTCGCCAGCAAGCCTCCAAGAAGACTGAAGTGCGCTCTTTCCGGCCATGCTGTGCTGCCTGAATCTGGAGTCTGCCCGGCGCGCAGCCTGTGGTAGTATGGGTTCAAGATAGGAGAACCAAACCATGAGCATATTGTCGAGACGGTCATTCTTGAAACAGTCCGGTGTATGGGCGGCCGTGGTGGTGGCGACGGAGATAAGCGTTACGCGCGTGGCCGCGGCCGGCGATGGGGCCGCGCCGTTCGAGGCGGGCATTGCCGTGCGCGATATCACCCCGCCCAACGGCGCGCCGTTATGGGGCTACTCCGATGCGCTACGCGTAGGCGCGGGCACCTTCAGCCCCCTCTATGCCCGCGCGATCGTCTTCCAGGTTGGCGAACAGCGCGTTGGCGTTGTCACGCTCGACTTGGGCCGTATGCCCACGCCGGACGTGTGCGCGCGCATTCGAGAGGCGGCCAAGGGCGTTGGTCTCGGCGAGGTGATGATCTGCGCGTCGCACACCCACAGTGCGCCGGTCATGGAATCGTCCGAGATGCCCTACGTGAAACAGATGGAAGCCGCTATCGTCGATGCACTTCGAGAGGCGGCGGAGAAGGCGCGGCCCGCACGCATCGGCGTTGGGCGTGCGAACATCGACATCGCCCACAACCGCCGCGTTATCAAAGACGGCAAGTGTTACATGATGTGGCGCAACGCGGAACGAAAGCCGACGTCTCCCGTGGACCCCGAGGCGGGCGTCATCCGTATCGACACCGCGGACGGCCGGCCGCTGGCGGTTCTGGTCAACTACGCGTGCCATCCCGTCATCTTTGGCCCCGACAATGTCGAGTACAGCGCCGATTGGCCGGGCGAGATGTGCCGCCTGGTCAAGGCGGAGACTGGCGCGGAGTGTTTCTTCCTCCAAGGCGGCTGCGGCGACATCAACCCCTACATGGATAAGACGGCCCTCGGCGAGGGCGCGCGCGACATCGTGAAGGCCGAAGGCGAAAAGGCCGGCCGCGCGGTGCTCGCGGCGTGGAGCGGCATTGAGAGTACTGTCCCCGCGCAACCTGCGGTTTCCAGCGTGCTGGAACCCGTCGAGGTCGGCGTGCGCTGGAACCTTGACGACCCGAAACAGGTCGAGATCCTCAAGCAAGTTTACGGCCCGGCCTATGATCTGTACATGGCCCATATTGGCAAGAATCTGGCCGTGCCCTTGGGAGTGATGGTGTTGAATAATACGCTCGCCCTGGCCTTCATGCCCGGTGAGATGTTCGTGCAGTTTCAGCTCGACCTCAAAAGGAACTCCCCGGTTCCCGACACGTTTCTCTGCGGCTACGCGAACGCGTTTCACGCGTATTTCCCCACGATCCGCGACGCGGCCATCGGGGGCTACGGCGGCGCGGCGGCCACTTATGTCGGCGTAGGCGCGGGGGAGAAACTGACGGCGGAAGCTTCGATCCAGATCGCCAAGGCCGTTGGCAAGTTCGGCGCCATCAGCGGCGCCGGAGACTTCGAGGTGCTGGAACTGTAGCGAGCGTGTGGAACCTGCCCGTCACGTTTCCTTGAATTGCGTTACCAGGGCCTGGACGCTGACCTTGGCGTCGCCGAACAGCATGCGGGTGTTCTCGCGGAAGAAGAGCGGGTTGTCGACGCCCGCGAACCCGGAGGCTAGAGAGCGCTTGAGCACGAAGCAGGTCTTGGCGTAGTCGACGTTGATGATGGGCATGCCGTAGATGTCGCATCCTTCGTCCTCGCGTGCGGCGGGGTTGACCACGTCGTTCGCTCCGATGACGATCGCCACGTCCACGGTGTCGATCACCGGGTTGATGTCGTCCATCTCCACCAACTGTTCGTAGGGCACGTTGGCCTCGGCCAGCAACACGTTCATGTGTCCCGGCATGCGCCCGGCCACCGGGTGAATCGCGTATTTCACCTCTGCGCCGTTTTCTTCGAGAATCTCGCCCAGTTCGCGCACCACGTGCTGCGCCTGTGCCACCGCCATGCCGTAACCCGGCACGAACACCACCGAACTCGCCGCTTCAAGGACGTAGTAGGCGTCTTCCGCCGTAATGGGTTTGGCTTCGCCTTGCACGGCCACGCTCGTCTTGCCGCCCGACACGCCGAGTCCGCCGAACAACACGTTCGTCAGCGACCGGTTCATGGCCTTGCACATGATCTTGGTGAGGACGATGCCGCTTGCGCCCACCAGGGAGCCTGAGACGATCAACACGTTGTTGGAGATCACGAACCCGGACGCGCAGGCCGCCAGACCGGAGTAGCTGTTGAGCAGGCAGATGATCACCGGCATGTCGGCTCCGCCGATGGGAATCGCCGTCAACACGCCGAGTCCCAACGCGATGATCACCGCGAGTACGAAGAGCGGATACACGCCCGCGGGGTTCAACACGTACATCACGCCGCAGCCCAGCGCTACCAACACCAGTGCGCCGTTGACGAGGTGCTGCCCGCGAAACAGGATCGGCTTTCCACTGATACGCCCTGCCAGCTTCGCGTAGGCCACCAGGCTGCCGGAGAATGTCACGCCACCGATCAGCAATGTGACATAGATGGCCGCCGCAAGGTACCAGACCGGCGGATCGCCGGGGATGGCTTCGCCCGCCGCCCACGGCCCGACGCGTTGCTGGTAGGCGGCCCAGCCCACCAGGAGGCTGGCGATGCCGCCGAAACCGTTGAACAGCGCCACGAACTCGGGCATGGACGTCATCGGCACGCGCAACGCCGCGATGCCGCCGATGAGTCCTCCGACGGCGGCTCCCGCGATGATGTAACCGAAAGCCATGTCCTGCCGGAGCAGCGTGGCCACCACGGCGATTGCCATACCAACCGCCGACACGACATTGCCGCGCCGTGCGGTCTGCTGGGAACTGAGCATCTTCAGGCCGAGGATGAACAGGACCGATGCCGCGATGTAGCTGAGATCGATGAGTGATTCACGCATCCCGGCACTCACGATTGGCTTCCCTTGTCCTTCTGCTTGAACATGGCCAGCATGCGATCTGTCACCAGATATCCGCCTACCACGTTGATGGTGGCGAACGCCACGGCGCACATGCCCAGGATCGTGCTGACCGTCTCGTTCTCGACGGTCCCCGCGGCGATCAATGCACCGACGATTGTGATCCCCGAGATCGCGTTCGATCCCGACATCAGCGGCGTGTGCAATTGAGAAGGCACTTTCGAGATCAACTCGAGGCCCAGAAACATCGCCAGAATGAATACAAACACCAGCATGACCAGCATAGTTGTACCTTTCCTGCCCGGTTATTTCACCGGGCTAGCCGTTCCGAAGATTCCGTATCGTTTCGTTGACAAGGGCGCCGTCGTGCGTGATGACGCACCCGTGCAGGATCTCGTCGTCCAGGTTAAGCTGGAACGCCTTGGTCTCTTCGTCCCAGAATTCCTTCACCAGATTCTCGATGTTGGCCGAGTACATCTGGCTGGCGTGGACGGCCGTTCTCCCTGGAAGATTGCCCAGGCCCACAATCCGCACGCCGTCCACCAGCATCTCCTCATCCAGTTTCGACCCCGCCACGTTGCCGCCCGTCTCGACGGCGAGATCGACGATCACCGAACCCGGCTTCATCGAACGGACAATCTCGTCCGTGATAATGAGGGGGGCTTTGCGGCCGAACAGTTGTGCCGTCGTGATGACCACGTCCGACTGCGCGCACGCCTTCGCCATCGCCGCCTGCTGCTTTTCGCGCTGTTCGTCCGTCAGTTCTTTGGCGTACCCCTGCTTCGTCTGCCCCGTCTCGCCCAGGTTCACCTTGATGAACCTCGCGCCCAGCGACTTCACCTGCTCCTCAACTACCGGCCGCGTATCGAACGCCTCCACACGCGCGCCCAAGCGTTTGGCGGTGGCGATGGCCTGCAACCCCGCTACCCCGGCGCCAATCACGAACACGCGGGCCGGGCCGATGCGGCCGGCCGGGGTCATCATCATCGGGAACACCATGTTCAGTCGCTCCGCCGCGACCACCACCGCCGTGTACCCCGCCAAGTTGGCTTGAGAACTCAGTGCGTCCATCTTCTGCGCGAGCGTCGTGCGCGGGATCATCTCCATACTGATCGCCGTCACGCCTGCGTCGGCCAATGCGTCCACCAGCGCCGGCTCATTGAAGGGGTCCAGGTAGCTGATGTGAATACACCCTTTGTTCAGCAACGCCACTTCGTCCGCCGGCGGTTTGCGCAGCCGCAGCACCATCTCGGCGGCACGGAGTGCCGCTTGGCGTTCCTGCGTCACCGTCGCGCCTGCCTCGGCATAGGCCGCGTCGTCGTGGCCCGATCCTTCACCCAGGCCCGACTCCACAACGACCTCCGCGCCCAACTTCACCAACCGCGCCACCGTGTCCGGTATCAACGCCGCCCGGCACTCACCCGGTTCCAATTCTCTCGGTGCAAAGATCTGCATGGTTTCATTCCCGGTAGTCCAAGTGTCCATCTTCCGCTTACTTCTACTGTATCAACACATGGAGCGAGGTCAACATTCCCACGAGGGCTTGTTTCGTAAGCTGTGCTTTGCGTTATTCCATGGGCCTTGCAGAGGGCTTGGGTGAGCACGTCGGAGCATTGGGCCATGTTGGTTCTCTCGAAGCTATGCTTCGAGAACAGTGGCATTCCCAAGTAGATTACCCCGCCAAAAGGAGAGAAACGG
>JAACEL010000075.1 GCA_011682535.1 Nitrospiraceae bacterium
ACACGGCAGCATCAAGTTCCAGCGGCAAAACGAACTGCGCGGCAAATTCTATAAAGAAGTGAAGGTTTACGAGAGCTTCTACCCGACGGATGCCCGCGCGGTCTCGCGTTCGGCGGGCGGGGAAGGCGGGTTCCACGGTTATATCGAGTTCGCCTACCGCACCTACCAGAGCGCGCGCAAGAACACACGCGCGGAGGCCGCAGGAGAAACGGCCAGCATTCCGACCGACGAGACGGGACGGGAAACGTTCCGCTACACGTTCGGCGCATCGGGGAATTGGGACGGTTCAAAGGGCACGCGCACAAAGAGATAAGCCACAAACGCTACTGGCCGCGTATCTCCGACAGAACCCGCATCTTGGCGTCAATCAGGTCCGGGTGAGCCAGGTTGAGCAACTTGGCCAGCTTGTGCACGAGGTAATCCTCGTGCGCGTCGAGGGTGCCGTCGGCGTAGATGACGCGCCACACCTCCTCCATAAACCCTATCTTCTCCTCGCGCGAGCATGACTCGTTTATGGCGCGTGTGAAGTGCCATAGATCGACACTCGCTTCGCGTTTGACGGAAGACGCCTCCATCAGCTCTTCCGCCTCGGCGTGCGACAAGTCGAAACGCTGACATAGCGTCTGCAGGATATGTTCACGCTCAGCGGGGGCGAACTGATCGTCCGCATGCGCGATTTCGAGGAGTATGGCGCATGCCGCCAGCCGGAACCGCTCCCCGGGCGTCTCAGAGGGCGCAGAGGGCGCTTCCTCGGCCGCGCCCCCCATCATGTTCATCAATCGCGAGAAGAACGCCCCTCCCCCACTCCGTCCCAATGCTTCCAACTTGTTTTCATTGCTCATCGTTCACGTCCCTCTTGCGGCGTCTGTTTGTAGGGGAGAGTCTATCGGGCCACGCCCCTCGAAAGCAATCCGCGCCATCCGGCCCCGAACGCCGCGTTTCCCGTAGGGTGGGGCGAATTGCGGCCCCCACCCAAAGTGCGCCCCAAAGCACTCGACTTTGGATTTTGTTTGGGGTATGATGCTCGATCCTGATCGTCGGGGCCGCAGGACGGAGAGAGGTGTAGCCATGGCAGCCATCAAGCGAGCGATATTGAGTTGTTACGACAAGACGGGCGTGGTCGAATTGGCCGAGGTGCTGCGGTCGTTCGGTGTCGAGTTGATCTGTACGGCGGGTACACTCGAAACGCTGCGCGAGGCGGGCATTCAGGCGATGGACATCGCGGAGTTCACGGGTGTTGAGGAAATGCTCGGCGGGCGGATCAAGTCGCTCCATCCCAAGGTGCATTCGGGCCTGCTGGGTATCCGTGACGACAAGGTCCACATCGAGCAGATGCAAGCGCACGACTACAAGTGGATCGACTTCGTGGCCGTCAATCTGCATCCCATCGAGGAGATGGCGCGCAAACCGGGGATCTCCGTTGAGGAGGTCATTGAACAGACCGACATCGGCGGAACGGCTATGGTGCGTTCGGCGGCAAAGAACTTCCGCTACGTTACGCTGGTCGTCAACCCCGAGCGCTATTCTAGTATCATGCACGAGATAAGGGCTCACGACGGCGAAGTTCCGTTCGCAATGCGCTTCCGGCTCGCCCAGGAAGCATTCGAGTACACGGCACGGTACGACGAATTTATCGCCGGCTATCTTCGAAGCACGGAACCCCCAAAGGAATAGAGCATGAACGTCCTCGTTGTCGGTGGCGGCGGCCGCGAACACGCCCTCGTCTGGAAGATTGCACAGAGCCCCCTTGTGGAACGTGTCTACTGCGCCCCGGGCAATCCCGGGATCGCGACCCTGGCCACCTGTGTCGATATTGGCGTGAACGACTTCGACCGCCTCATCCCCTTCGTCAAGGAACATGACATCGCCCTGACCGTCGTGGGTCCGGAGGTTCCGCTGACGAGAGGGATCGCCGACCGGTTTGCCGAGGAAGGCCTGAAGGTCTTCGGGCCGTCGGCTGGGGCCGCACAGCTTGAGGGCAGCAAGGCGTTCGCCAAAGACCTAATGCGCCGATACAACATCCCGACGGCAGCTTACGCGGAGTTCGACGACGCCGATGCGGCGATCGCTTATGTTGAAGAGCAGGGCGCTCCGATCGTCGTCAAGGCCGATGGACTTGCGGCGGGAAAGGGCGTCACCGTAGCCCGCACCATCGACGAGGCGGTCGGCGCTATCCGCGAAGCCATGACCGATCGCGTGTTCGGCGACGCCGGCGCGAAGGTCGTGATCGAGGAATGTCTGGTTGGCGAGGAAGCCTCCATTCTCGCGTTTAGCGACGGCGCCACCGTGGTTCCCATGGTGGCAAGCCAGGATCACAAGCCGGTGGACGACGGCGACCGGGGTCCCAACACGGGCGGTATGGGGGCCTACTCCCCCGCTCCGGTGGTCTCCGCGGCGTTGCTCGATGAAGTCGAACGCACCGTGTTGCGGCCGTGCATCGAGGGCATGGACAGAGACGGGCATCCGTACAAGGGCATCCTCTATGCGGGGCTGATGATCTCCGAGAACGGTCCGAAGGTGGTGGAGTTCAACGTGCGATTCGGCGATCCGGAGACCCAGGTGGTGCTTCCACGGATGACGTCGGACTTGGTGCCGGTGTTCCTGGCCTGTTGCGACGGCACACTGGCCGATGCGGCGGTGGAATGGGACGATGGCGCGTGCGTGACGGTAGTGATGGCATCGGGCGGCTACCCCAAGACTTATGAGAAGGGCAAAACGATCACCGGTATCGAAGCCGCCGAACGGGAAGAGGGGGTGACGGTGTTCCATGCCGGCACGAAGCTGGCGGACGGCCAACTGGTGACGAACGGCGGGCGCGTGCTCAACGTAACGGCCTCCGGCCCGGACGTGGCCTCAACAATAGCCAAGGCCTATCGCGCCGTGGAGCAGATCGCGTTCGACAAGGCCCACCACCGGACGGACATCGGCCAGAAGGCGCTTGCGCGTTTGGGAGTCTAGTCGTAGCCCGGCGCTGGGCTCGCACGTGAAAGTCTAGGCGTCCGGGGACAGGTTGCGCGCGACGAGCCGCTCGTCTCTCGTGCTCTTGGCTTGGAGGAGTCCGCGCATCGCTTCGCCCAACACGTATTCGGCCCCGCGGGCGCTTCCATTCTGACAGGCCACAAGCCCGGCACTCATGCTGGCTTCGGTCGGGAAGTTGGGATCGGAGAACGTCGTCGAGCCAACCTCCCCCATGATCTTCGTGGCGTACCGGCACGCTTCCTTCAGGGGCAGATGGGGCAGTATCGCGGCGAAGAGGGCGCCGTCATAGCGGGCAATCACGTCATAGGTGCGCGAGTAGTTGCGCAAGGTCATGGCGACTTCCACGAGGAGGTCGTCTAGCGACACGGGGCCCAGTTCCTCATCCAGTGGGCGCACTTGGTCAACGTCGAACACAGCGCACGAAACGGGATAGTTGTAGCGGTGCGCCTTTTCGACCTCCTCCTGGAGGCGTTCAAGCAGGTAGCGCCGGTTGCGCAGCCCCGTCAACTGGTCGGTGTAGGAGTTCTCGAGGAGTATGCCCTGCTCTGAACGCAGCTTGTCGTGCACATTTTTTTTCTGCAACACCGCATCGACACGCACCATCACGATCGGCAGGTTATACGGCTTCGTGATATAGTCGGCCGCGCCCATCTCGAACCCTCGGATGACGTCGGTCGGGCCTCCCTTGACGGTCACGAAGATGACGGGAATCTCCTCCGTCTCCGTGCTTCGCTTGAGGCTTTGGCAAACTTCGTAGCCATCGATGTCGGGCAAACACACGTCGAGCAGCACGAGGTCGATATGCTGCTTCGCGCACAGCGCGAGCGCCTCGTTACCCGAGTGAACGGCTACGGCATCGTAGTTGTGTGATTGCAGCCCTTCGCAAAGAAGAGCCGCCGTTTCGACATTGTCGTCGACAACGCATACTGTACATCTTGGCACGTTGTATCCCCAGCTACTCGAGAATCTTCTTCAACAACTTCTTCCCGAAGAAGTGTACCCCAAAAAGTGCTCATTCGCAAATCCGAGACGGGCCTCCAGGGACAACGGGCAAGCAGTTCGCCCTTGTCTTTGCGGGTTCCGGCCATCTAGAATCGCCGTGAGATGCCCGGGATCGGAGCAAGGTTATGGAAGGCGCGTTCGGAAGCCACAGACGCAGGAAGCGCCCCGTGATCAACATCACATCGCTGATCGACGTGATGTTCATCCTGCTGATCTTCCTGATGGTGACCACCACCTTCAGGGAACACCTGGGGATCGACGTGACCTTGCCCGCCGCCGATCACGCGTCGCCTCAGGAACTGACCCCGCACGAGATCACGGTGAACGCGAACGGGGAGCTGCACCTCGGCGGACAACGCGTCAGCGAAGCGGAACTGCGGGAGTGGCTGGTTGAACTGCTGGCACGCAAACCGGACGCGACGCTGGTGCTGCGCGCGGACGAGTCGGCCGACTTCGGCCGCGTGGTGCGTGCGATCGACATCGCGCGGGCAGTGGGTGGAAACCGGCTCATCATCCCCACGCATCCGGACGCGGGACAGCCGGGAGCCGCAGCGGACTGACCCTGCGCCACGGCTAACCCGCATCGCTCACCAAACGCTCTGCTGCGATGCGGGCTAAACGCGCGCCACCTCAAACCGGACCGAATCCTTCGAGCGGAACAGTCCTCCACGCTCCAGAATGATTGACACGGCAGTGTCCGAGTTGACGGACGCGAACTGCTCGCCCGCGCCCTTGAAACCTTCCTGCGGCGGCACGGCGAAACGTAGCCGCGTCCCCGCGGCCACAGTGATAACGTCGTCGAACACGATGGCTGTCTCACCCGCCTTGATTTCTCCGGCGAGGGTCAACAGCGCCGCATCGGCCTCGACCAGCCCGTCCGGAAACACGGATCCCGCCAGTTCGGCATCCTCCGAGGCGACCACCACCTCGATCGCTCCGGCAAACGCTGTTCGATTTTCGACCCGGACCGACAAGCGCCGGCGTTGGGGCTCACCGGCCTGCGGTTCGGGGGCGGCCCGGGGCGCGGAATGCGCGATCACTTCCAGTTGACCGTCACTCAGGCACACGCGCATCTGCCCGCCGCCCTCGACAAGGATGCGTCCGCTGACGTCACCCACCAGCAGCACGTGCTCGCCGACGGGCACGTTCATGATGTCAAGGGTAGTGGGGCCACGGTGGACGCCGTCGAGATAAACCTCCTGCGCCGGCATGTCGGAGAAAACCAGCAGCCGGCCCACCGCGCCGACAGCGGCGCCCGCAGCGGCGGGCGATTCGGGAACACGCGCTAAGCCAACCGGCTCGACAGACGCGCCCGGCGGCTGACCGGCCGGGGGAACGGTCCGGGGAGCCGCCCCCATGCCACGCATGGCGGCGATGTCGGCCTCGAGCGCATCCTCGGTGATCCGCCAAGCCTTGCCGACTTTGAAACCGGACAGGCGCCCCGTCCGGAACATCTCCCGAACGGTAAACGGGCGCACACGCAGAACCGCGGCCACTTCCTTGACTGTGTAGATCCTTTGCACGGCCCCCATTGTATACAAACCAACACAAACCTACAAGCTCGAAGGGTTTGGGAATTTCGCAGTCACCCCTTCTCGGGTCGGAATTCTCAATATCGGTTGACAAAACCGCGCAAAGGGTAGTACAATTGGGAGATCCTAACGAACGGTAGGTATAGGAAGAAACCGCGATGGCGATCACCCGAGAACCGGTGTTGTATGGCGCCGCGACGCGCAATGAGGCGGAGTTGCGTTTGATGCGGAGCGCGCTGCTGCTGTTCTCCGAGCGCGGCTACACGGGGACGTCGATTCGGGAGATCATCGAAGGCGCCGGGGTGACACGGCCGGTGCTGTATTACTATTTCAAGAACAAGGAAGACTTGTTCTGCCAACTGGTCGAATCGAGCTTCGCGGCGCTGTCTGAGGAGATGGACGAGATCCTCGCGGCAACATCGGGCTGCCGGGCACGACTGAAGGCGCTGATGCGGGTCACGTTCCAGCGCGCCCAGGAGTATCCGGCGGTGGTGGGGCTGATCTTGCAGGTGTTCTTTGCGGGACAGCAGCAGGGCATCCAACTGGATACACTGGCGCTGGCCCAGCAACGGTTCGAACCTATCGCGCGCGTAATGCGTGAAGGCTTGGTGTCAGCGGAAGTGATGGGGGGCGACGCGGAGACGTTGGCGTTGGCGTTTTCGGGCATCATGGACATGCACATTATGGCGAAAGCCCAGCGGCCCGAAGGCGAACTGACCGCTGAATTGGCGGACGGGCTGGTGGACATGTTTCTGGACGGGGCTTGTTGCGAGGAACGCCGGGACGTGGTCCTGCGCACACCGTTCCCCGCCGAACCGGGGGATGAGGCCTGACGGCCTCAAACATGAACTCCGAATGGAGAAGAGACATCGAGCTATGAAGAAAGCACTGCTTACCATAGTATTGTGCGGTCTGATTGTCGTGGCCGGTGTCGGGGCGACGGTAGTCACGGCGAGCCTGAAGGGCTCGAAGACCACCGCTGAAGCCAGCGCACCCACGCGCGGTGTCAAGGTGACGAATGTGGAGGTGGCCGTGCTGGCCACGTCTGATGTGGATGATCGGCTGGTGCTGACGGGCCGCGTGGAGCCGTGGCAAGACATCATCTCCAGCGCCGAGGTAGCGGGGCGCATCGAGGCGCAGTCCGTGCAAGAAGGCGACTTCGTGAGGGCCGGTCAGGCGTTGATCCGGATCGACACGCGTGCGCTGCAAGCGCGTCTGAGACAGGCGGAGGCGGCCCAACGCCTGGCGATACAGGAACTGGAACGCATCCAGAGCCTGTCAAGAAAGAACATCACCACAGCGCAGAATCTGGACCGCATGCGTGCCGAGCGCGACATGTCGGCCGCCGATCTGGAACTCGTACGCATTCAGATCGAGAAGAGTGTGTTGAAATCGCCGATTGACGGCATCATCGACACGCTTTTCAAGGATCAGGACGAGTTCACCGACACCGGTTCGGCGTTGATGCGCATCGTGCAAGTACACAAGGTCAAGGTGCGCGTGGGCATTCCCGAGCGCGACGTCGCTTACTTCGCCAAAGGTGACTCGGTGACCGTGACGCTGGACGCACTGCAGGGGCGCGAGTTCCCCGGCAAGATCCATTGCATCGGCACGACGGCCGAGGCCGCCACGCTGACGTTCATCGCCGAGATCGAAGTGGACAATGCCGAGGGCGCCATCAAGCCAGGCATGATCGCCCGCGCCACATTGGTGCGGCGCACGTTCCCCGACAGCATCGTGGTACCGATCTTCGCGGTATTGTCGGTGGAGAATGAGCGCTTCGTGTTCGTCGAAAACGACGGTGTCGCGGAGGGCCGCCGCATTGAAATCGGCGTGCTGGCAAGCGACAAAGTGCAGGTGGTCGACGGGCTGTCGGCGGGGGATCGCCTGATTGTGGTCGGGCAACGCGATCTACGGCCCGGTGACCGGGTGAACGTCGCGGGGTTCGCCCAGTAATGCGTATCAACCAACTCGCCATTGACAAACGCGTGACGGTGGTCGTGTTTCTGGCGCTCGTCCTGGTAGCGGGCATCTACAGTTACACCGTACTCCCGCGGGAGTCGAGCCCGGAAGTCGTCGTGCCCTATGTGCGCGTATCGATCGCATACGAAGGCGTTGCGCCCGAGGATATGGAATCGCTCGTCACCATCCCCATCGAGCGCAAGCTGACCGGTATCTCGGGCGTCAAAAAGATCGAGTCGCACAGCATCGAAGGCTACTCGAACATCATCATCCAGTTCGAGGCCGACACCGACATCGACTCGGCGTTGCAGAAGGTGCGCGACAAGGTCGACCTGGCCAAGTCCGACATCCCCGAGGAAGCCGACGCCCCCATCGTCAACGAGATCAATCTGTCCGAACTGCCGATCATCATCATGTGTCTCACCGGCGACATCGGCATGGTCGCCCTCAACCATCTCGCCGAGGATATCGAGGATCAGATCGAGTCGATCCGCGGCGTGTTGGACGTGGGAATCGTGGGGGGGGTCGAGCGAGAGATCGAGATCGAGGTGGATCCCGAGCGCGTGGCGCGCTACGGCATCTCACTGGCGGATCTGGCGGCCATCACGCGGCTCGAAAACGTCAACACGCCGGGCGGCGCGCTCGACTTGGGCGGCGCCAAGTACCTCATGCGTGTGCCGGGCGAGTTCAAGACGCCCGACGATCTGACGGGCCTAGTCGTGAAGGCCGGCCCGGACGGCGTGGTGTATCTGCGCGACATCGCGACGGTGAAGGACACGCTCAAAGAGCCCGCCAGCTACAGCCGTGTGAATGGGGTCGAGGCCGTCACGATCACCGTATCGAAACGCTCGGGTGAGAACATCATCCAGATCACCGACGAGGTGATGGCCGTCCTCGACAAGATGAAGACGCGATTTCCGCCGGGCGTCGACATTGCGATCACGCTCGACATGTCGGATTTCATCCGCGACATGGTGTCGGAGCTGGAGAACGGCGTCTTGACGGGGCTGATCCTGGTGCTGGCGGTCATCTTCATCTTCATGGGGCTGGCCAATGCCTCGTTCATCGCGCTGGCCATTCCGGTATCGATGCTGATGACGATCATCGCCCTGCACCTGTGGGGCGTGACGTTGAACATGGTGGTTCTGTTCAGCCTGATCCTGGCGTTGGGCAACCTCGTCGACGTGAGCATCGTGGTGATCGAGAACACCTTCCGCCACATGCAGGAAGGCATGAGCCGTACAGAGGCCGCCTATACGGGCGTGTCCGAGGTGGCGTGGGCGATTACGGGATCGACGCTGACCACGGTTGCGGGATTCTTCCCGCTGCTGTTCTGGCCCGGCATCTTCGGCGATTTCATGTTCTACCTGCCGCAGACCGTCATCCTGGCACTGCTGGCTTCGCTGTTTGTCGGCCTGATCGTCAACCCGGCCCTGGCGTCGATGTGGATGCCAAAACCGAAGGACCGCAAACGCGCGGCGGACGGCACAATCGAGAAGCCCGCTCTCATCCGGGCCTACGGCCGCGTGCTGCGCACGGCCTTGCACTGGCGTTTCGTCACGTCGGTGTTGTTCCTCACGATTCTGGTATCGATAACGACCGCCTTCATCCTGACGTCCGGGGTGGAGTTCATGCCGGACACGGAGCCGCGCCAAGCGTACGTCGACGTTGACTGCGCGCAGGGCACGGCGCTCGATACTTCCGACGGTTTCGTACGGCGTGTTGAAGAGGCGATCGCCCCCGAACGTGAGAACATGGAATTCGTCGTGTCCAACATCGGTTCTCGCGGCGCGGGCGCCTTCGTCACCTCGAGCAAAGCCACCAGCCATCAGAATCGCGTCACGATGAAGTTCCCTAAGCTCGATAACTGCACCGTGTTGCCCAGCGTGGTGGTGTCGCGCATCCGCCAACGCCTGTCGGGCCTGGCGGGGGTCGACTTGCGCTTCGGCAAACAGGACATGGGACCGCCGGTGGGGCCGCCGATCAACATCGAGATTTCCGGCGACGACTTCACGCGTCTGGCCAGCTTGGCGCAAGCGATCAAGCATGAGATCCTGAACATCCCGGGGCTCGTGGACGTCACGGACGATTACGACAAGGGCAAACCCGAGGTGCGTGTGCTAGTGGATCGCCAGCGCGCGGCATTGGCCGGACTGAATACGAAGTTCATCGGCACCACGGTCAAAGCCGCCATCAACGGCATGAAGGCGGGCGACTATCGCGAAGGCGACAACGAATACGACGTGATGGTGCGTTTCCCCAAGTGGTTCCGGGAAGATCTGGCGAACGTGGAGTCGATGAACCTGATCAACCTGCGCGGTTCCCCCATCCCGTTCAGTGCCGTGGCCCGTCTCGAACACGGCGGCGGCCTGGGCTCGATCACGCGCATGGACCGCAAACGCACCGTCACGGTGTCGGGCGAAGTGGAAGGACGCGAGGCCCCGGCGGTGCTCAAGGATGTCCGCGCCCGGCTCGAAAACTACGACCTTCCCTTGGGCTACACCATCGACTACACCGGCGAAAACGAGGATCAAGAAGACACACAAGCGTTCCTGTTGAAGGCGTTCGTGGTGGCGCTGCTGCTGGTGACGCTGGTGATGGTGGCCGAGTTCAACTCGATCTTGCAGCCGCTGATTATCATGACGACAGTGGTCCTGTCATTGTCGGGCGTATTTCTGTCGCTGATCATCTTCGACATGCCCTTCGGAATCCTGATGACGGGCTTGGGCTGCATCAGTCTGGCGGGTGTTGTGGTCAATAACGGCATCGTGCTGATGGACTTTATCAACCAGCTCCGGGCGCGCGGTCTGGAAACAGAAGATGCGATCGTAACGGCCGCGATGACGCGCTTCCGGCCGGTCATGCTCACCGCAATCACCACCATGCTCGGCCTGCTACCCATGGCCATCGGCGTCAGCTTCGATTTCCGGCGCCTGTTCACGCGAATCTTCACCGGCGAATCGGGCAGACTGTGGATCGTGGGTAGCGAAACCAGCCAGTGGTGGGGCCCGATGGCGATCGCCGTCATCGTCGGCCTGCTCTTCGCCACGCTGCTCACGCTGATCGTGGTGCCCACCCTCTACAGCTTCTACGACAGTTTCCTGAAGCTCGTCCGATGGCACGGCCGGGACGAGGAAGACTCCCTCGACGCCTCTGCGGTACAATAAGACTTGCATCGCTCCGGAGAGAACCCCCCGAACGCCGGGCGCCCCGCGAAGCGGGGACGTATTGTGGCGCGCCCGAGTGCCTGGTGATGTCCAAGGTGTGCACGGCGGAGCTATCGGGCGATTCGGAGAAACCGCAGAGGGCTTCATGCGCAGAAGACCACCCGTCCTGTTCCGTATCCTCATCGTCTCGGTGAGCATGGCTCTGAGCCTGACGATCGCCAGTACGGTGTACCGCATGCTGGCCGCCTACTCGGGCGAATTGTGCGTCGCGGTGGGCGCCAGTGAGCGCGTGGTGGTCCGTCAGTCGAGCGGACAGCGCTTCCCGTTGGCGTTCACCGCCCGGGAGATGCAGCGCGACATCCCGGCCGACGACATCCTGTTCCAGAACCCGGGCATCGCCACCACCCACCTCGACGCCACCGCGCGCTACGACGCACTCCTCCTTCCGTTCACGGTGCACGTGCGGCGCGCGCAGGTGCTGCAAATGCCCGAGGCCGTCAACACCGTCGTCATGACCTTGCCTGAGGGCGAGCGGTCCGTCAACGTCGCTCTCGACGACACCATTGAAGTGGAAGGCGAAACGTACACCGTCACCGGGATCCACAAGTGGTCGGGCCTGCTGCGCCACCCCACGGGCGAAGCGATGGCCATGGTGTCGCTACACTCGACCGGCGAACGCTGGCATGACAGCGTGTTCCTGATCGACAAAGAGTGGCGCCGAGTCGAATCCGACGCCGCCGTGTTGCACCGGCGGTTCGACACGGAACGGGAGGCCCGCGACGCGCTCGCCAAGGGCTTGCCACGGCTCGAAGCGGCGCGATGGGGCGCGGTGGAAGGCGCCACGGAACACTGGTTCACGTCTTTCGCGCCGGGCACGGCCATCCAACTCGCCGATGGCACCGGCGTCATGCTGCTACGGTTTGACGCCGCCCACGCCACGCCCGGCGGACCGGTTCCGGCAATCGAAGTCCGAATCGACGGCCAGGGTCAGCCGCGCACACTGTGGGTCGCCGCGAATGACCCCGAAGCCGATCCCGTCGTTCGATTCGACTACTTCACCCAATTGCCTTGCGTCATCTTTTTCGATGCGTGGGCTGATAACAGCGCTTTGGTCACCGTGTACCACGAGGGCATCCTGCGCGCCGACCGCTTGCTGAGCGCCGGTCAGACTTGGGCGCCGGAGCGATTCCCCTACGAAATCCGCCTCGACCAGACCTTGCCGAGCGCGCTGCCCGTCACCGCCGGCCGCTCGACGCTGTACGAGGCCGTGCTCCGGCATGGCGATGACCGGCTCCGGCTGCGCCAAGGCGAATCCGTGCGCGTCGAAGACACCCTCCTCCAGTTCACCCGGACCACGCCCCCCCCCGACATCCGTTACGAAATCGTCATCACCAGCGCCAGACCGCCAGCCGCAGGGGAGACGCCCATCACCTACGAATACACGCTCACCCCGGGCGAATCGTTCATCCATTACGGCTGGACCTTCTCCCTCGCCCCTCCAAGCCATGACCCGCAGCGACTAGTCTTACTGCACGTGGAACGCTGAGGTGCTCCCAAGACGCTATTGCGGCTTCGCCGCTCCATACTTCTGCTTGCAACTGCTGCCGCGTGCGAATCTCACGCCATCCTCACACGCTCGCCACGAAACTCGGTGAGATATCCGGGCTCGTGATATGCGTCAAAGTCGATGGTCAGTACGCGTGTTGCCTGCCGTTTTCCCTGTCATTTCGAGCGTAGCGAGAAATCTCATGCGATCGATACCACTGCCAACCAACGTGCGGAAACCATGCAACAGGAATTTCGAGAGCCCTCCCTTCGGTCGAGATGACAATGTTTGGATAAATCTTGGATTTGCTGTGATCCGCGACTCAGGCGAATCTGTGTCATCTGGGAGGTCTGGCTATGGCTGTTTGTAGCAGCGGCTTGGACCGGGTATGCTATCGAGCACTGGGGTTGTGTATTCGCGAACTGAACCAGGAGAACGCTTCGGTGCAAGTCTCTCAACGTACACTCAGAAACAATCGCTTCGGCGTGGGTATTATGCTGCTGTGTTTAGTGGCGGTGGCGTGCGCGTGGTGTCCGGCGCATGCCCAACCGGGCGGTGATGACGTAGTGTCGTTCGGTTCAGCCACGATCGTGGTGGACCGGGGTCAGACCGAACCGGTGAGACATGCGGCGGAGGTGTTGAAGGCGCGCTTGCAGCGGCGTAGCGGGGTTCCGGTGACGGTGGCGGCCCGCGTGCCGAAGGGTGCGGGCCTCGTTATCCACTTCGGGCAGGCTGTACGCGGCGGCGATCTGGCGCGGCTCTGCGAGGAGCATGGCGTCGCGCTCGTCGGCGGCGACAAGCCTGCGCCGGAGGGGTACGCAGTCAAGACGGTGGCGCTGAAGGACTCGCGCGCTATTCTCGCATTGGGCGCGGACGCGCGGGGCGCGCTGTATGCCGTCGGCGAGATCCTCCGGCGCGTCGATCGCGTGCCCGGCGCGCTTCGGGTCGGCCCGATCGACGTGAGCACGGCGCCCGCGTACCGCTTCCGAGGTTTCTCGGCCAACCAGGGCGGCACGATGATAAAGATCACGAAAGCACGCGGATGGACGGCGGAGGAGCGCGACAACGAGGTGATGAACTACGCCCTGGCGGGCGGCAACATCTTCTATTGCGAGCGGCACGGGGGGTCGCTATTCGATTACATCAAGTCGTTCGACCTGATGTCGATCACGGATGCGCGCCCGAACGAACTCGGCGGCGACCGCCCGGAGGAGTGGCAGGCGGGTGGCCTCGAGCCGTGGGAAGGCAAGCGCTGGGTATGCCCCAGCATTCCGGAAGCGCGCGCGGCGCTAATGGCGAACTGGGAGCAGGACTTCGCGCGACGGCCGCAACACGACGTGATGCGGATGTATGCGGGCGACCCGGGCGGGTGCCGGGACGAGCGTTGCGCGCCGTGGGGCAAGACATTCGTGCACCTGTGCGAGGAGGTGGCGGGATTGTGGCTGAAAGACCACCCCAACAGCGTTGTGCTGATGGCCAACCAGGATCTGACGAACGCGGGCGACCAGGCGATCTTCGATTACCTCAACGAGAAGCCACGCGAATGGCTATATGCCATGTGCTACGGTCCGGGCAGCAACGCGATGTCGGACTATTTCCGCGACGAACTGCGCGACGATCTGTTCGTGTACCCCGGCCCCGGCCCGACGAGCCGCTACCTGGCGGAAACATTGAACCAGATCCCCAAAGCGCAACGGATCGTGCAGTACTCGGACATCACGCACTGGATCAGCGCACAGTATGAGGTGGAGCACCCGGAGCGCCATTTGGTAAAGGCGTATGGCCGACGCACGTTCCACACGCGGCCCCGTGCGTTCTACCGGATCTTCCAGGCCATCATGCCGTTCTCCGAAGGCGACATCATCTACTCTGAAGGCCACCATGACGAGTTCCATCAATACATGTGGTCGCGCCTGTTGTGGAATCCGCACCGCAGCCTGGAAGACGTCATGCGTGAGTACTGCGAGCTGCACTTCGGCCAGGAAGCCGCGGAACCGATGATGGACGCGTTGCTCCAGTTGGAGAAAAACCTGGAGGCGCCGCTGGAAACGAATCCGGGCATCGACCGCTACTACCTGCTCGTCAAGCGCGCGGGCTGGAAGATGCCGGAGTATCTCATGGAAAACGACTACCGCTGGCGGCTCCACATGCAGAAGGCCGCGCTGGACAAGTATCAGCAACTGAAACTACGAGCGGAACTCGCCAAGGAACGCGGCGTGGTCGAGGCGATGCAGGCCGGGCTGGAATCGGGCGAACTGGACGCGGCGCTGGACCAGGCCGCCGCGATTCTTGACGCGCCCGGCGAATCGCCCGAGATGGCCCACCTGCGCGCGGAAGCCGGGCGGCTGGGCGAGGAAACCGAACGCATCCACGGTGTGCGCAACGTGGGTTACTTCAAACTCGACCGAGTGTTCCGCGATCTGCCGCGCGTCGAGGGCACGGTCGAGAAGGCGCGCAAGGCGACGGCGAAGAAGGAAAAGCGCAGGCTGATGGAGGCGGTCAAGGGATTGGCCGAACGTCCCACGAAGACGGGGAA
>JAACEL010000076.1 GCA_011682535.1 Nitrospiraceae bacterium
CCGGACTTGGGTCGAGATGAGGGCGACTTGGCCGAGCTGGACGCCCATATGATCGGCGATGACGGGGCACTTGGCTTTGAGGATCAGGAATACGTCGCCGGGGAATACGTCGACGGTTTCGTAGTTGCCCTGGCCCTTTCCGACGATCATATTGGCCTGCCGCATCCGTTCCAGGAACGGCTCGGACACGAGCGATAGGGGGTTGCCGACAAAGGCGCCGCCGTTGTCGATGACTTCGCACACGCCGGTGAGTCCCACCTGTTCGGCATCGGCGATGAGGGCGTCGTTGATGATAGGCGCGGCCTTGAGGGCAGCGGTGACGCGGGTGTGCTTGCACAACTCTTCGATGAGGATCTTGTCGAACACGATCTCGCCGGCGTTGTCGAGCAGGTAGAGCAGGTCGCTCGATCGCGCCAACGACTCGCGGAAGGCCGGAGTGTGATCGACGGCGAAGCCCTCTTCCATGGCATGGCGAATGGTGGCGCGGACGTCGATGTCGGCGTGCTCGCGCACACCCAGATCGATCACGTTGCCCGCGGCGGCAAGGTGCAGCGCCGCGTCGAGACGGTCGGGTGCGCCGTCGATCATGGCGCGCAGTTCCGGTTCCAGTTCGAGCGCGGCCTCGTTCTGGGCGGACTTGAGTTCCTCGTACGGATCCTGGCAACCGGTCAGACTGGCGGTGAGTTCGTAGATGGGCTGCGACATCTCGGCCGGACTTACTTCCAAGTCGAGTGTGGGAATGATGTGTGCGATTTCGTTGACGATCTTGTGTTGTATTTTGGGGTCATCCGTGGCGACGCGTCCTGCGCGGAGCGCTTGCTCCAGGAAACACACCAGACAGTCCAATGTCGCTTTCACTGCTATTCCTTTCTTCGCCACGGCTGTGGGGCCGGGGCTTGCGTTCGGGAGTCTCGATGTGTGTGCAGGAGAGTGTGCGCGAGGCGGCCGCTCCAGTGGAACGCATACTGTAGCTCAACGGTGCGGCATTGGCAAATTGCCGCCACTTGAAATTGCAGGCACGCTCCATCGCGGCGCGTGCGGCAGGCGAGCCATGATTCAAGGAGCAAGTGCAACAGCGTAGTGTGCTGTGGAACAGTTGGTTGTTTCGCACGGCCTCATCTCAACGGTCATTTCGACCGCAGGGAGAGATCTCGTTTCACCCTTCGCTCAAAATCGTTACACTCGAGATTGACGGCTGCGACAGAGATTTCTCCCGTCGGTCGAAATGACAAATTGTGCGAAGGGCTTGGTTCTGGTCTCAGCCATTTGCCTGCGCCGTGGAGATGACGTATGCTCCCGGCCACCTGGAACGAGGAGAATTCGAGATGAGCAGCGACTTGGCGTGTTTCGAGGCGTGCATGGCGTACGAGGCCTGTGACCGGCGGCCGAATTACGAGTTGGGTGTGTGGTCTCAGACGGCGGCGCGTTGGCAGGAGGAAGCGCCCGATGCCGTGAAGGATTTCGGGTGGAACTGGTTCGTGGACGAGTCCGGACTGGGCTTCGACCACAAGGAATACATTCCCGTCCATTTCGGTTTCATGCCGCCTTTCGAGCGCAAGGTCATCGAGGATACGCCCGAATACGAAGTCGTCCGGAACGGACTGGGCGTGGTTACCAAGGCGTTGAAGGCGGGCACCGTCGGCGGGGGGCGGATGTGCATGGACCAGTACCTCGAGTTTCCCGTGAGCAAGCCCGAGGATTTTGCCGACATCAAACGGCGGCTGGTGGCGGCGTTGCCCGCGCGCTATCCGGAAGACCTCGACGAGCAGATCGTGCGTTGGAACGAGCGCGATTACCCCCTGGTGCTCGGCACGAACTGTGCCGCGAACGGCTTCTATTGGCGCGCGCGGGAATTCATGGGCACGGAAGCGCTGTCGATGGCGTTCCTCGAGTACCCGGACCTGATGCACGAGATGATGGAGTTCTTCGCCGATTTCGTCATCGAGACGGCCCGGCCGGTGCTGGAGAAGATCGACGTCGAGTACTTCACGCTCAACGAGGACATGTCGATGAAGTCGGGCCCGTTGCTTGGTCCTGACCTGTTCCGCGAGTACATCTTCCCCCACCTGAAACGCATGGTGGAGTTCTTCAAGAGCCGCGGCACGAAGTATTTCGCCGTGGACACCGACGGCGACCCGACGCTGCTCATCCCGCTGTTGATGGATGCGGGCGTCGACGTTGTCTGGCCGATCGAGCGTGCGTCGGACGTGAGTCCGCAGGAATGGCGCCGGCAGTTCGGCAAGGATCTGCGGCTATGGGGGGGCGTGGACAAGCGGGTGCTGTTCAACGGCCCCGACGCGATTCGAGCCCACCTGCGCGAGTTCATCTCGCTGATCGAGGAAGGCGGCTTCATCCCGACGGTCGATCACACGGTGCCGCCGGGCGTGTCGTGGGACCACTTCCGCTACTACATGGACTACAAGCGGGCGCTGTTGTCGTTCGACTTCGCCGCGCTGGAGTAGGGAACCCTATTCGCCGAGCGTCGCCAGGAAGGCGTCGATGGCGCGCGCGCCTTCGCTGGAGAGCTTGTGGAACTTGACGCCGGTGGCGAAGCCGCCCTTGTCCTGGATGCGTTTGCTCCAGCATACGAGCGCTTCGGCCGGGACTTCGGGCTGTCCGGGCATCAGGATACGCAGGCGCAACTGCTGGCCCCTTTCGAAACACTCTCTGGTGAAGAACTTGGCGCCGCCCGCGTTGAGATCGAGCAGGCGTCCCTTGACTTCGCGGGAGTCTTCCGACCAGTCTCCCGCGATGCAGAACTGGATCACCATGCCCACGTAGACTTTGCACTGGTGGCGGATGGCGCGTCTTCGTTCGCGCTTCTCGTTGTTCTCGTCTGACATTGCTTTGGCTACCTTGCGATGAGTTCCGGCTAGTCTACACGTCTTTTCGAATCCTGTCCAAGATGGACAGATACACCGCGTGGACACCGCAGCGGTGCATCGCGACAAACTCGTCCAGGCCGCCCTCTATCCCCAAGCGCCGCGCGAGTTCCGCGCGGTCGCCCGGCTTCTCCGGCAGGCTGCTGTCGGAGCGGCCGTTCCACATCCGGATCCGGTTCTCGATACGGCGCAGGAGAAGGTAGGCGGACTTCAGTGTGTCGTGTTCCTCCGAGACGAACACGCCCATCTGGTCGAGGAGATCCAGCGCGCCCATTACACCACCACGGCGCAGCGCGGGGTTGGCGTTGGCGTGGCGGAGTTGGAGCAGGCGAACGGCGAACTCGATTTCGGCGATGCCCCCCTCCCCTTTCTTCAGATTGAGGGGCGACGAAGCCTTGACGAGGCGCTGGCGGACATCGTCGATCTGATCGAGTGTCTCCGGTGTCAGCGGCAGGGCGAAGGCGATCTGCCGCGCCTGGGCGGCCACTTGCTCACCGAAGGCCAGGTCGCCCGCCACGGCGCGGACCTTCATCCACGCGAGCCGTTCCCAGGGCTGGGCTTCCTCGGCGTAGTACTCGTAGAGACGGCGGTCGCTGACGACGAGCGTGCCCTTCTTCCCGTCGGGACGCAGGCGCGAGTCGATGTCGTAAAGCGAACCGTAACGCGTGGGTTCTTTGAGGCGGTTGAAGGTTTTCGAGGCCATGGCCGCGTAGTATTCCGATGTCGCCATGCCCGAGTCGACGGTGGCGTTCACGTCGTAGACGAACAGGACGTCGAGGTCGCTGCCGTAGCCCATCTCGCCGCCGCCGAACTTGCCGACGGCCAGTACGGTGAAAGGGCCGCTGGCCTTGCCGTAGCGCTTCTGCGTGTCCTGCCGGGCGCGGTCGAGCGAGTAATCCAGGCATACTTCCGCGAGCTGCGTAAGTTCGCGTCCTACGTCCTCCAGTGGGGCTTCCCGGAACAGTTCGCGCAGGCCGACGCGCAACGTCTCGCCGTCGCGCAGGCGATACGGAGCCGCTTCGGAGTCGTAGGCGCCGCTCAAGCTCGCCAACTGCTCCTCGAGGTCCGCGCGTGTGACGGTCATGTCCAGTGTGTCGCCCGCGGCGAGCACGTCGAACAGGCCGGGGTCGCGCGTGATGATCTCGCTGAGGTACTGGCTGTTCGAGACCAGTTGGACCAGGTAGCGGCAGTAGGACGCATTGCTTTTCATGGTCTCGTAGATGGCGCCGGGCGCGCGGATGTTGGAGAGCACGCCCTCGAGGCGCATCAGCGTGGCGTCCGGGTCGCCGGTGTCCGCGAGGGCTTCAAGCAAGGGTGTGACGATCTCGGCGAACTGCGCGCGGACATGGAAGGCGTAGGGTTGTTCTTCAGGGCCGGCGCACAGGAGCAGCAGTTCGGCACGCGCGCGGTCCGGCTCGCGGAACCCGTAGTCCCGCGCCAAGTGCTGTTTGCCGATCTCACCGTCCGACTGCATGCTGAGCAGGTCATAGGTCCACAGCTTCCCCGCGCCTTCGACGGTCAGGAACTGTTCGAGGATTTGGCGCGTTTCCTGCGTGCGGTCGCGGAACTCGGCCATGAACGACGCGCCAGACGCGTAACCCAGACGCCGGGCGAAACGGTCGAGTTCGGCCGGACCGCTGGGTAGCACGTGCAACTGCTGTCCCCCTTCGATCTGCAACCGGTGTTCCACCCGGCGCAGGAAGGCGTAATTGCTGGCGAGGGCGGCGGCTTCAAAGGGGCGCAGGTGGGCGCGGCGTCCGAGCGCTTCGATGGCTTGCAGGTTGTTGACGGTGCGCAGTTCGGGCATTCGGCCACCGTTGAGCATCTGGAGCATTTGCACCGTGAACTCGATGTCGCGGATCCCGCCACGGCCCAGCTTCACTTCAATGTCGGTTTCCATCCGCCCCGCGGTCTGGGCTTCAGTCTGGAGCTTGGTCTGATGGATGGCTTCAAGCGTCTCGTCGTCGAAGTAGCGGGGAAATACGAGGGGGCGTGTCTCGTCGATGAAGCACCGGCCCAGTTCGAGGTCGCCCGCGACAGGGCGCGCCTTGATCATCGCCTGGCGTTCCCAGCATTGCGCGTAGCGGCCGTAGTAGTCGAGGGCACTGTGGAGCGGCGTGGCGAGGGATCCCATGCGCCCGTGAGGACGCAAACGCATGTCGACGCGGAAGATGAAGCCTTCTTCCGTTTGCAGCGACACGAGGGCGATGATGCGCTCGCCCAGTTTCTGGAAGAACTCGAGGTTGCTGATGGTCGACGCCTCGTCGGACGACGACGAGCTCCCGGTCGTCTCACCGTCGGCGGAGAACAGGAACATGAGGTCGATGTCCGAGCTGAAGTTGAGTTCGCGCCCGCCGAGCTTGCCCATGCCGATGACGACGAATCCCGCCTCCCGCAGTGTGCCGTCGGCGTCCGTCCACATCGGCTTGCCGAAACGGCGCTCGAGATCGGGGTAGGTAATCCGGGTGGCGGTTTCGAGGGCGGCGTCGGCCAGGTTCGACAGGTCTTCGGTCAGCGAAACAAGGGATGCGGCGCAGTAGATATCGCGCACTGCGATGCGCAGGATTTCGCGTTGCCTGAACCGGCGCATGGCAAGGCCGCCTTCTTCTGAGGTAGGGCATCCCGCCGCCCACTCATACATTTCGGCGATCATCCGTTCCCGGGGCAGTGCGTTCTCCAGATCCGCCTCTTCCCAGAGCCACTGCATGTACTGCGGGTGCCGGCAGACGATGTCGGTGAGCATCTGGCTCTGGTCGAAGATCGTGCAAAGGAGATGGGTGTACCGGGATTCCGCCGCCATCCGCCGGCGTTCTTCGTCCGGTTCGGCGGCGGCTTCCAAGAATCGATCGAGTCCCAGTAACGCGGCGCCCGGGCCGGCGCAGTGCGCCAAGGCATCGGCGAGATGCGCCGTGAGTTCCGGATGTTCCGGTGTCAAGATGGCGCCGAGCCGTTGTTCCGCGGCCTGGGGATCCTCAAATGCGACATTGGCGAATTCGTTTGTCACGAGACCTCCGACCACAAGCGTGCGACGGTTTCGGCGGCATCGCGCAGCAGTTCCGTGGTTTGCGCCATGGCTTCCTCCAAGGATCCCGGCCCCGGGGAGATCGAGAGCATGGCGTCGATGCCTTCAGCGTAGAGCGCGCGATAGCCGTCGCCCAACGTGCCCGCCAACGCAACCACCGGCAGGTTTGCGCGCTTGGCGATTCGCGCCACGCCGACCGGGGTCTTGCCGCCTGCGCTCTGATCATCCAACCGGCCTTCGCCGGTGATGACGAGGTCGGCCCCCGCCATGCGTTCTTCGAGGCCGCAGGCTTGGGCGACCAGATCGACGCCGGATTCGAGCTTGGCTCCGGCGAAGGCCATCAGTCCTGCCGCCAGGCCGCCCGCCGCGCCCGCGCCGGGCACGTCTTGCACGCAGACGCCCAACTGCGCCTCTACGACGGAGGCCCAGTGCGCCAAAGCGCCCTCGAGTTCGTCGACCGCTTGCGCGTCCGCGCCCTTCTGGGGACCGAATACGCACGACGCGCCCTTCGGACCGCACAGCGGGTTGTCCACGTCACAGGCCACCAGGATGGTGCACGCGTCGAGCGCGGGGTGGCGATCCGCTGCGTCAATCCGGGCCAATCGGGCCAGGGCCGCGCCGCCGGGGGGCAACTCCTCACCCGAGGCATCCAGCAACCGATAACCCAGCGCTTGCGCCATGCCCGCGCCCGCGTCGTTGGTGGCGCTGCCGCCGACGCCAAGGATAATGCATTTCGCGCCCCGGTCGAGCGCGGCGCGCATGAGTTCGCCGGTGCCACGTGTCGAGGCGGCACGCGGGTCGCGGCGCGTGGGTTCGACGAGCGCGAGGCCCGAAGCCTCAGCCATTTCGATAACGGCCGTTCGTCCGTCTCCGAGCAAACCATAATCGGCCATAA
This sequence comes from Nitrospiraceae bacterium, assembly GCA_011682535.1. Classification (GTDB taxonomy): domain Bacteria; phylum Hydrogenedentota; class Hydrogenedentia; order Hydrogenedentales; family SLHB01; genus JAACEL01. The sequence goes on from JAACEL010000076.1 coordinate 6,800, forward strand.
CGCGGTCACCCAAGGGGCCGCTCACCTCACACGACAATCGCTCGCCGGCCGTCGCAGCCACGAGCGCGTCCACCGTTCCTTCGCCGCCGTCCGCCATGGGGGTCAAGATAAGGTCGGCATAGGGGTACACCCGGCGCCAACCGGCCGCGATGGCTTCGGCCACTTCTTGTGCGGAGGCGGATTCCTTGAACGAGTCAGGGGCGATGACTATGCGCATGGTGGCGTTTTTCAGGTTCCTGATTGCACGTATTCGTCATAGAGCGCGGCACAATCGCCGCGGTCCAGCTTCTTGTCCGAGACCACGATACGGAACCGCAACGGGAGCGGTTTTCCTTCTTCGAGGTCGGCTTCCACGAAGGCCCCGAAACGGGCGTACGGGCGAATGGAGTACACCGGCTCGCCCACAGGGAGATTCTGCGGGGTCATGTGGACGATCCAATAGCGTTTGCCGCGCACGACCGGGCTGCAGCAGGCCCAGTGGCCGCCGACCACCTTGTCGTCGTCGAGGATCTTAGCTCCTTTAGGCAAGATGTAGTCGGTGCTATGCGGATGACGGGTCACTTCGTTGGCCATGCGCATTTGCATGCCCGCGTGCTGGAGGTCACCGCGCAGGTTGATGGTTCCGGCCAGCGAAGTGAGGGTGGATGTGAAGTCGATCACGCGCAGTCCGTTCGAGGCCGCGGTCACCGTAATGGTGCGCGTTTCGTCGATGAAAGGTTCCAGTCTGTAGTCTATCCAGCGGATACGTTCGCGCTGGATGGCAGTGTCCGTGCCGGCTTCGATAGCCAGCCACTCGGCGTGCTCCTGATGGCACTTGGCCATGTGCCACGTGTCGAAATTCGTGCCCGACACCACCGTGTCCTTCCAGCCGATGAAGAGGCCGCGATGATGGGTGTATTTGCCGCCGGCGCCTTTGGTGATCGGGGCTTGGCCTTCAAAGTCGTACACGTGGGTGAATACCTTGTAGGTCTCGCCCCGGCGTTGCGGGTCGTAGGCGTCCGGCAACGTGGCGATCCAGGGCTTGCCGTCGCCGAGCAGAACCAGGCGGCCGTCCTGTTGCTCGAAGGTGAAATTGACTCCGTGCGCCACGCCGCACATCAGGGCGCTTACTGCAACTGCAACTGCGAACCGCATGTACTGTCCTCCACTCTCAGAGCCGAGCGTTTGCCAAATGCGAGCGCCCATTGTGCCATAAACCCCCACGCGGTGTCTTTACTGCGCGGCTACGCGTGTGCGCGGCTACGCGCAACTCAGGCCCCATCTGGCACTTTGGGCGCGCCACAATACGCCACCCGGCGTTCGGGCGGGTTTTGCGTGCCGACGCGGCTTCGTGGCACACTCTCGGTATGGAATACGATTTCGACGTAATCGTCGTCGGTGGCGGACACGCCGGCGTTGAGGCGGCCTTGGCTTGTGCCCGTAGCGGTTTTCGCACGCTGCTTTCGACCATCTACCTGGATACGATCGCGCGGATGTCGTGCAATCCCGCCATCGGCGGTACGGCCAAGGGGCAACTCGTGCGCGAGATCGACGCGCTCGGAGGCGAGATGGGGCGGTGTATCGACCGGACCGGTATCCATTTCAAGATGCTCAACCGGTCGCGGGGGCCCGCGGTGCATTCGCCGCGCGCCCAGGCCGACCGCGTGGCCTACCAGTTCGACATGAAGCGCGTGTGCGAGGAGCAGGAGCGCCTGACGCTCAAGCAGTTTCTCGTGGAAGACCTGATCGTGCGCGACGGCGCCGTGGCCGGGGTGCGGACGTCGCTGGCGAGCGAGATCGCCGCGCCTGCCGTCATCGTCTGCACCGGAACCTTCCTGAGGGGGGTGCTGCACTACGGCATGGTGCACATGGAAGGCGGGCGCGGTGGCGAGATGGCGGCGAAGAACCTGTCGGAAGGTTACCGGCGGCTGGGGTTCGAGGTGGGCCGGATGAAAACGGGGACGTGTCCGCGAATCCACCGGCGCAGCATCGACATCGATCGCGTGGTGGCGCAACCGGGCGACGAGGATCCGCGGCCGTTCTCGTTCTCGACACCGACCGAGGGCTTCGATCCCAACAAGATCGTCTGTTGGATGACCAACACCAACGAGGCCACGCACGAGACGATTCGGGCCAATCTCGATCGATCGCCGCTGTTCTCGGGCAAGATTCAGGGCGTGGGCCCGCGGTACTGTCCGAGTATCGAGGACAAGGTGATGCGGTTTCCCGAGAAGACGAGTCATCATGTCTTCCTCGAACCGGAGGGGATACACACGGCCGAGGTGTATGTAAATGGTCTGGCTTCGAGTTTGCCCGAGGACGTGCAGGAAGCCTTTCTCCACACCATACCCGGGCTGGAGGCGGCGGAGATCATCCGGCCGGGGTACGCGGTTGAGTACGATTTCGTGCTGCCGACTCAGTTGAAGCCGACCCTCGAGACCAAGCGGGTGCGGGGGTTGTTTCACGCGGGGCAGATCAATGGGACTTCGGGCTACGAAGAGGCCGCGGCACAAGGCCTGTTCGCGGCTCTGAACATCATCCGCCAACTCCGGGGCGAGGAGCCGCTGTACATTGCCCGGGACGAGGCCTACCTCGGTGTGATGGTGGACGACCTGGTGACGCGCGGTGTGGTGGAGCCCTACCGCCTGTTCACCTCTCGCGCCGAATACCGCCTGCTGCTACGCCACGACAACGCCGACATCCGCCTGGCCCGCCATGGGATTGCCGGCGAGACATTCAAGCGGCGGGTCCGCGACAAGGAAATCGCCGTGCAGCGCGAGATCGCGCGGCTCGACACGGTGCGTATCAACCCGACGAAAGACGTGCTGGCGCTGCTGGCTGCGCACGGCGCCGGGCCCCTCGCCGAGCCGCAGACGGCGGCCCAGTTGTTGTGCCGTCCTTTGCTCGACAGCGCGTTTGTCCATCGGCTTGCGCCGCCTCCAGCCCCCTTGAGCGGCGAGGTGATCGAGCAGGTCGAGATCGGCATCAAGTATCGCGGGTACATTGAACGTCAGGAACGCGACATTGCGCGGTTCCGGCGCGACGAAGCCAAGGCCATTCCCGAAACACTCGACTACTTCGCCGTGCCGGGCATTCCGCGCGAGTGCCAGGAGCGGCTCGACAGTATTCGTCCTACGAACCTTGGGCAAGCCGCACGCGTGTCGGGTGTGCGGCCGGCCGACCTGGCCGTGCTTCACATCTATCTCGAAAAGCGGGCGCGTTCCACTGAAGAAGGTTCGGCTTGATGGCGAGCGTGATCCTGTTTCGCCCCACGTACGACCCCGACAGCCGCTCGGCCCCGGTGTTCCCCTGGGCCCTGCTGTACCTGTCGGCCGTCCTCGTCGAGCGGGGGATCGACGTCGACATCGTCGACGAGCCGTGCACGCCCGACTGCCACGCGGAGGCGAAGCGGCTGCTGGCCGCGAAAAAACCGGTGGCGGTGGGCATCACGTCGATGACGGGGGCGCAGATTCACTACGGCTTGGCGCTTGCCCGGCTGGTGCGCGAACACAGTGACGCGGCCATCGTGTGGGGGGGCATTCATGCGAGCCTGCTGCCGGAGCAGACCGCGCGGCATCCGCTGGCCGATTACGCGATCGCGGGCGAGGGCGAGCATGCCTTTGCCGACCTGGTCGAGTGCTTGGCCGCTGGGCGCGACCCGGATGGTATCCCAGGTCTGTACGCGGAGCGTAACGGCGACGTGCGGGGCGTCCGGCAGGACGGGTATCTGGACTTGGCCGCCCTGCCCGAGATTCCCTACGACCTGCTGGATATCGAGCGCTACATCTCCCGGCGGCCCGACCTGGGCGCGGAGCGCTACTTCGAGATCTGCACGAGCCGGGGCTGTCCCCACCACTGCGGGTTCTGCTACATCGAGTCGGTGCACGGGAGCCGCTGGCGTCCGATCGAGGCCGACCTGGCGGTCGAACGTATCAAGGCACTGGTGCAACGATACAGCCTCGACTGCGTGTCGTTCCGCGAGGACAACTTCTTTGTCAACCGCCGACGCGTCGAGACCATCGCGCAGCGGCTGATCGACGAGAAGGTTGGCATCCGGTGGGCGGCCAGTTGCCGAATCAATTACTTCGCCCAATACACGCCCGAGTTCGTGAGCTTGTTGCGGCGTAGCGGATGCGCGCTGCTCACGTTCGGCGTCGAGTCCGGTTCCGACCGCGTGCTCGAGTTCATTCGCAAAGGCACCACGGTCGAGCAAGTGCGGGACGTGGCACGGCGGGTCCACGACGGGGGAATCCGGGGCACGTACCATTTCATGGGCGGGTTCCCCAGCGAGACGGAAGCGGAGTTTCTCGACACCTGCCGCCTGATCGAACAGTTGACGCAGGTGAGTCCCGACATCGTCGTGCGCGAGATGTCGATCTTTGCGCCCTATCCGGGCGTGGGCCTGATTCCGGAATGCGTTGCGCGTGGCTATCGAGAACCGGCGGATTTGGAGTCCTGGATTGCCATGGAGTGGGCCAACCCGCAGCGGCCATGGCTCACGAAACGGCAGACGCGTCTAATCAGCGATGCACAGTTCCTCATCGCCCGGCTGGGGCACTCGAACCCGATCATCGCGGGCTGGGCGGGCTGGCGCTGGCGCCGGATGCTGCGCAGTGAGCGCGGCTGTACGCTCCACGAACGTTCCCTGATCGATCTGGCCCGGCGCTTGCGCCCACGGTAGGCCGAACGTCGCCTCGTACAGTGGCGCCCCGAAGCATTCTGGTAGCGCCACCTGGCGTCGTTCGGCGCCACGACGGAGCCACTGACACCTCTGTCCGCCACCCACCAAGTCTGTCATCTCGACCGAAGGGAGAGATCTCAAGTGTCCCTGTGCCCCAGCCTTGAAAGCGTGGACAGTACCCCTTCTCGTGGTCAACGACTCCGGGACTTATTGCGGTGTACGCTTGGTCATGAGTGCCTCGATCGCCAAGAAGTGGGGGCAGTCCCGTCTCGCTTCCCTTCGGTTCGCTCGCTTGGTACGGTCCCCATTTCTTGGCTCAGTCTTGCCCCGCTTCCTGAGTTCGCGCCGGTGTTTGCTGGATGCGGTTGGCGGTCAGAGGATGACATTGAGCGCGGCGCCCATGAGCAGGCTGCTGAGGAGCATGATGCCGACACTCTTGAGCATGCTGGGCACGCCGAGTTCTTTGATCAACACGACGAACGTCGCGATGCACGGGAACGTCATGGCAAGCACCGTCACACTCACGACAAGTTGCTTGGGTGTGAGTTGAAGGGCGCCCAGCATACCCACGGCGACGTCCTTGCGCAAGATGCCGACGACGATGGCGAGGCCGGCCTCGCTGGGGAGTCCCAGCACGCGGTCGAACAGTGGCGCAGCCACAGCGGCGATGGCGTCGAAGGCTCCGACGTAGTCGAGCATGTTGACGGCCAGCACCCCGAGCAGCACGAAGGGCATGGCTTCTTTGAGGAACCCACGCATGCGCAGCCATAACTTCTGAGCGATGGTGCGTACCGACGGCATGCGGTAGGGCGGGATCTCCAGGATGAGTTCGGGGCTTTCACCTTTGAGCACGTGGTTGAGCAGGCGGCCGATGATCACCCATGCGACGAATAGCGCGGCATAAACCAGGGCGACGTAGCGTGCGCCGTGGGGGCCGAGTACGCCCCACATCATGGCTTGCAGGCTGGCGCACGGCACCGCCACCGACACGAGCGTGGCGGCGATGAGGCGTTCACGTGGGTTCTCCAACACGCGCGTCGCCATGATGCCGGGCACGTTGCACCCGAAACCCAACAACATGGGGATTACGGCCCAACCGTGCAATCCCAACCGGTGCATCAAGGTGTCGAGCAACACGGCCAGCCGTGGCAGGTAGCCGAAGTCTTCGAGGAACCCCAGGATGGCGTAGAAGGCGAACACGTAGGGCAACACCATGCCGAACACGACGAAGAGCCCCGTGCTCAGCACGCCGAACGACTGGACGAAATCGATCTGGCCGTTCACCAGCGAACCGAGGAGGATGGTGTGGAGAAACCCCTCCGGATCCATCGCCGCGCTCATCCGTTCGAGCACCGGGAGCCACAGGGTGTTGAAGAGGGGTTCGAGCACGAAGCCGATCAGGTTCTCGCCGATCATCCGGATCACGACGAAAGCGAGGAACAGGACGCCTGCCGCAATGGGGAGCCCGGTCGCGGGGCGGACGGATGCGTCGCCCAGAACTTCGAGCAGCGTGTGATGGCGGTGTTCGAGCGTCTGTACTTTGTTGAGGACACGACCCGCCTCGAGCCAGCGCTCGTCTTCGCTGCGTGGGGGGGTGTCCGGGTTCGCCGCTTCGGGGAGCCGCGCGACCAGCTCGCTGATGCCTTCGCCGGTTACCGCCACCGTCGGCACCACCGGTACCCTGAGTTCCTTCTCGAGCCGGGGCACGTCGATGGAGATGCCTCGGTGCTTGGCGTCGTCCCAGATGTTGAGGGCGACCACTAGCGGCACATCCTGCTCGATGAGGTGCAGCGTGAGGTGCAGGCTGCGCTCGAGGTTGGTAGCGTCGGCGACGTCGATGACCGCGTCGGCGCCGACAAGCATTTCGAGCGCCACTTCCTCGGCCTTGCAGGTAGCCTCGAGTCCGTAGGCCCCGGGCACGTCGATCAGCAAGGCCTCTTCGTCGCCGATCCTCATCCGGCCCTGGACGAACTCCACCGTCGTGCCGGGGTAGTTTGAAGAGATGGCGTGCAATCCCGTCAGGCGCGAAAAGACCGCGCTCTTACCCACATTGGGATTGCCCATCAACAGAATACGCTTCATTTCGTTGCCTCGACCACGATCTTTCTGCAGATGCCGCGTCCGAGGGCCGTCTGCGTTTGGCCATGGCGCACTACGATGGGGCCCGAGGCGAACGAATCGCTGACCTTGGTGACCTGCACGCCCGCGCGAATGCCCAGCGCCCTCAGGCGGTCGTGGACACCCGTGCCGCCCGCGATCTCAACGACACATGCCGAGGATCCCTCGGGGATTTCCGTCAGAGGAACCTGTTTAGACATCCGCCTGCTCCTCGCCGGCGCACGTGTCTTCGAGTTGTGCCATCCCCTGGCGCACCTGGGCGGCGCGTTCGGGATCGCTCAGGATGAAGCGCATCAGGCGCAAGATGCCGCGTCCCGTCTCCAGGCTCATCAGGTGTTCCATCTTGCAGGCATCGACCTGGGCCACTTCGGGCGTCACGCCCACGATGCGCTCGAAAAACTCCGAGAGAATGCCGAAATTACGCTCGACTTCGCGCACAAGGCGCCCGCCTTCGGGGGTCAGCGACAGGAACCGGCGAGGATCCTGTGCGACCAGCTTGCGCTTGCGCAGGTGGCTGAGGGCCATTGAGGCCGCGCCCCGCGACACGTCGAGCGAGTCGGCCACGTCGGTGACGCGCGCATAACCGAAGTCCTTGCGTAGATTGTCGATAGCCATGAGATAGTGGGCGGCCGAATGGGTAACGGGACTCCGTTCGAACTCGCGCCAGTAGGTGGCATCATTAGTTTCACCGATCACCATACGACTCCTCTGTTAAGCAACCCAATCAAAAGCACTGTACACTACATACTTGACGGCCGCAATGCAAGCGATTGGTGCGGTAGAAAGCCAGCGAGATTTCCGGGACGGAACGGCATCGCCCGCCCCGCCCCGAATGCCCTTGTCTTGGGTTTGCGTGCCTCACTTGCGGGGGACTCTACTCGACGCCGGGCAGTTCGATGTCTTCGGCGCGGCAGCAGGCGCAGTAGTGGGCGTTTCCGAGGTCGCGCAGTTCGGGGACGGCCTGTTTGCAGGCGTCGGTAGCGAACTTGCAGCGGGGGTGGAAGGCGCAGCCGGGCGGCAGGTGGGAGGGGTCGGCGACTTCGCCGGACAGCAACTCGCGGTGGGCTTTCCCATGCGGATCGGGCTTGGGCAGCGACCGCATGAGGGCGTCGGTGTAGGGGTGGCGTGGGTGGTGGAACA
>JAACEL010000395.1 GCA_011682535.1 Nitrospiraceae bacterium
TCCGGCGGTGAAAACGTGAATTCCACGCGCTCTCCCTCGACACCGAAGTAGCCACCCCACCCGATCTTCAGAGCGGCGATGGCGGACAGGTCGAGGGCGCCGCTGCCGGGTTTGTTCCAGCCTGCCTGCTGGAAACTGCTGATAGGTACGAAGGTTCTGACCCTGCCGGGCAGGTTCATGGGACGGTCGGTATTGGCGATCGATTCGACGCCGTTCGCGTCGTGCAGAATGAGGCGTAGCGGGGTCGCCGTCTCTTGGCCATCCGGGACAGTCGTGGTTACCGAGACACCTGTAACACCGCTGAGGTCAACCGCAACGGCATAGTCAAACACGGCGAACAGAAAGACGTCGACGTCGCCCTTCGTGACTGTTGCTTCCGCACGCCAAACCACTTCGCCAGAGCCTTCAACGCCGGTGAGCGAGCCCCGCACGAATTCGCCGTGCCCCGCGCCCGGCTCAACCAATGGCAGAAGCGAGAAGCGTAAACCCGTCAGTACTCCCGCTTCGACGGGCAGACGCTTCCTGGCGCGCGCCTTCTCGAAACGGAACAGCCTGGCGCCGAACGGGGAAAGCTTAACCTGTATCGGGACGTTCGAGTCCACACGTTCCATCACACCGCGCGCGGGATCGCACACATCCCCCATTCCATCGGTCGCGAATGACAAAGTTCCGCACCAGTCTTCCCGGCTGTCGTTGATGACGAAGTAGATCTCCCGCCCGTCGATCCGCCGATGGGTCACCCGTAACGGCCCCCACTTTTCGCTCGTCGAAACATCCCGCTCAAGCAACGCGTCCAGAGCAATGGGCAACAGTGCCTCGGATCCCGTTGGAAGAAATACACCAGCTCCACCCGCGTCGTTCGTGTGGACATGGGCGTCCTCGGACGTCCCGAAGATCTCTTCGGCCAAGCGTTGGACCTGCGCGGATGGAAAGTCCGTTTCGCTGTTGGCAGGCAGCGCGCCCAAGGCGACAACGGCGCCTCCCGCACGCCAGAACGTAGCCACCCGCTCCCATGCGGACATCGGCAGCGTGTCGACACGCGGCATTACGAGCACCTGCCAGCTAAGGTCGCCATGGACAAGCACGCCTCCTTGCACTTCGGAATCGACGAGGGCCTGGGCGTCGACGTAGGTGAAGTCACGGCCCTCGGTGAAGAGTTGGTCGGCGGCGGCGCGATAGGTGCGTTCGATACGCCGTGCGGCCACCGGGCAATCCTCCGTCCAGTTGCGCGAAGGCTCAAAGTGCGTCCACACACTTTCGATGGGATAGACCAAGGCGATGTCGGCTACCTGGTGACCGCCGCTCAGCATCGTGCAGCACCGCCCTACCCACTCGTTCAGGCGCACGAGCTGCTCCGTCGACAGACCATCGAAGGAGTAGTAGCTGGTGATGGCCGTGATGCCGTTGAGGATGAGGCGATTGCACGTACCGCGGATCTCGTCTTCGGTCACACGGCGAACGGCCCGTTCGTCGCCGGGGGCACGATAGCGTTGGCCGTGGTCGGACGTCTCGCACATCGTCACGGCGCGTCCTTCCAGTTCGGCAGCACTGGAAATCAGGCGGGCGCTGAACCAGGGCACTTCTTCAGGGATGCTGGTGAGGCAATCGATGCTGGGCGCATCGAGACGGCGCGCGCAACGGAAGAAATCACCGTACAACGGCACGTGGGTGAGCAACGCCTCCTCCAAGAGGAGATGGCCTCCAGAAAGTGTGCCGTGTTCGCGGCACCAGGACTGGATCTGTCCGAAGAAGTGCTCCGAAACGAGTTCGCCAACGGTAAACCAGTAGTCGTAGCGCACGCGTTTCCCACGCGGACCGGCCTCGGCCGCAAGCGCCGCCAGTACAGGCTCGAGCGGATAGCCACGACGCTCCCGGAACGTGGCGGACAACCTGGGCGCCCAGGGAATCACGGCGTAGGGTTGACGCCTCATGAACATGCTCATAAGCGAGGGCTCATCAGTGAACGTAGCGATGAACCACTCGCCCAGGTCATCGCCCAGGCGTTTGGCGTATTGATCGTGCGTCACCTCGATGAAGCGTGCCGTGGGTTCCGGCATCAGCAGATTGATGTACGGATCTTTGTATGCCAAGCTGACGGCCGCGTGCGTGCCTTCATACAAAGAACTCTCGGTGATCGCCATCACGCGCCAGTGTCCGGACGGCGCATTCCATGACAGTGCGCCGTCCTTCACAAAGGCCACCAAGTCCGTTGACGCATCCAACACGATCTGCCCGCCGCTCACCGGAAAAGCCACCGCTTGCACCAGATCGCCCGGCGGTAGTTCGAGGGTAACGGGTCCACCCTCCGACTCAGCATGGGCGATGAGCAGCCCGCACGCTTCCCACTCGGGGTGATCGCGCATGGTAATGCCGCCGGCAGTCCCGGACGGATAACCCCGCTCGTCGTACAGCCACAGTGCCATGCCCAGCCTCTTGGCCTCGTGCACTGCCCGCACAAAGGCCTCCCACTTGTCCTCTTTCTCCATGTAATCAGTGAACGAGAGGTTGGTCACCATGCCTCCGAACCCCTGCGCCAAGAATTGCCGCAACCGCGCGTCCTGTTTGTCGGGCGAGTCGGGCAGCATGTGCTCAATCTTGAGGATACGGGCCTCAGCGGGTGGATTGAGCAGACGTTCATCGAGCGACGCGTCAGTCTTAGAAAAGGGACTTATTGTCTCGGCTCCCTTCTTCGGCAGTAGATAGAGTGTCGGCCCAACTATTCCGCCTGGACCGCCGCCATCCCTGACACGAACGGCTAGCAGGTTGTCTTCCCCGGCTCGAACAAGAGCCGCCGGAATGGTGTAGCACCGGTGCGCCAGCGAGGGCACGTCGAGTCCCGGTCCCGTTTCCCCCACCATGCTGCCGTTGTAAAACGTTTGATCTTCGTCATCGACTTTCCCTAACGACAGCTCGAGGTCTTCGCCACGCCAGCTCTCGGGAACGGAGAACCAGCGCCTGTGCCAAGCCACGCCGTCGTAGTCGCTCCCCTTTTCCTCCCAACGCCCAGGAACCTCAATCGTCCCCCAGTCGGAGTCGTCGAAACCGGGCAAAGCCCACCCCTCCCGCTCTCCCACTTGCTCGGGATCGACACGGAACAGCCACTCCCCCTCCATGTTGGTCCAGGTTTCTTTGAGCCGCGGCGCGGGCTCGCGGGCAGGCGCCACGGAGGGGCATGCGAGGAACAGGAGCATACACAAGGCGAAAAGGACACTGGATCGAATAGGGCGTGCCATTGGCTCTCCAAGCTGATGGTCGTGCAGACAATGGGAATCGACAACGCCGCCACTTTACACCCCGGATGGCCCGGGGACAAGCCGCGCGGCGCGCCGGCCGCGTCAGTCCGGAACAAGGGCATCTCCGTAAGTGCGCAGCGCCTATTCGCGTGGGCCTAGTTCTCCGACCCCGAGTAGGGCGTCCTCGGATATCGCCCCTGCACGAAGCACGATGCCTAGGTCGGGATCGAAGACGGTGGAAGGCGGACTGGAGCCCAGGGCGCCGCCATCAATGCAGACAGACACCATCGGGAGCGCGATGTCATGGGGGGAACTGGCGGGTACGCCGCCGGAAGCGTTGGCGGAAGAGGAGGTGATCGGGCCGCCGAACGCCAGGCACAGGTCGCGTGCAATGGCGCACGCCGGCTGGCGCACACACACCTTCGAGCTGTCGGCGGTGAGAGCGTCGGGCAAACTCGGGGACTTGGGGAAGAGCATGGACAGCGGGCCCGGCCAGAACGCTTCGACGTAGGCCCGCGCGCGCGGGGAGACCTCCAACACCACCTGAGAGAGTTGTCCCAAGTCGGCCACGATCAAGAGGACGGGATTGAAGGCCGGCCGCTCTTTCGCGCTGAACAGACGGTGGAGCGCATCCTCGGAAAACGGGTCAACGGCCAGACCATAGACCGTTTCGGTGGGGTAAGCGACCACTTCTCCAGCCCGGATCGCTCGTGCCGCAACCTCGACGCCCTCTGGCGTGGGGGGCACAATTCTCATTGGAGCGACTCCAGGTAGGTGCGCATCTTGCGTAAGGCGTGCCCGCGATGACTGAGCGCAAGCTTCTCCGTCGAATCCATCTGGCCGAAGCTCCGGTCATGGCCTTCCGGGATGAACAGAGGGTCGTAGCCAAACCCACGCGGTCCCAGTGTTTCAAACGCAATACACCCTTCTACCGTGCCCACTTCCAGGTGGGGTTCCTGCCCCGGAACGACGAAGGCAGCACAACACACAAACCGCGCCGAACGCTCCGATTCAGGCGTGTCGCGCAGCGCGTCGAGCAGTTTGGCGTTGTTGGTCAGGTCCGTGGCGCCCGCGCCCGAGTAGCGGGCCGAATACACGCCCGGGGCCCCACCCAAGGCATCGACAACCAGGCCCGAGTCGTCGGCCAGACAGGCCACACCGAACTGACTGGCAAAGTAGACCGCCTTCTTCGCGGCGTTGGCCTCGAACGTCTCCCCGTCTTCGATTGGTTCTGGTACTTCGGGGAAATCCCCCAGGCCCTTCACGTCCCACGGAAGACCGACCAGGAGTTCGGCCAGTTCGGCCGCCTTACCGCGGTTTCCAGATCCGATGAGCAATGTCTCAGCCACGCCCAAGGGCCTCATTCTGGATGGCGAGCAAATCGTTGATTCCTGTCGTGGCCACATCCATCATCTCGTCCATACGCGCCCGCGGAAAAGCCGCGCCTTCCGCGCAGCCTTGAATTTCGACGATGCCGCCGTCGGCCAACATCACCAGATTCATGTCGACATCGGCGCGGAAATCCTCCTCGTAGCACAAGTCCAACAGAACGCGTCCGTCAACCAACCCCACACTGACCGCCGCGCATTGACCCACAATCGGAGAGACGGGCAGCGACTCCTCGGCCGTCAAGACGCCGTC
>JAACEL010000396.1 GCA_011682535.1 Nitrospiraceae bacterium
CGGACATCCGCGACGATTACGAGGAAAACGTGCCGCAGATGTTCGCCGCGACCGTCTTCAGTTTCGCGACCGACGGCCGGAAGTACCGCTACGGGACGGTGCGGATGCCGATTGAGAAGTGGGGTCCTTGGCACACCGGGGGCACGAGCGAGGAGGATTCGCTGGAGGCGGTGCAGCAGACGGTCGGCAAAGCCCTGCGGCCCGAGGTGCTGCTGGACCTGGCCGATCATTTCACCGTGTTCGGCACTGACAGGAAGCACCGCAAGATCAAGATCATCGCCCGGTACCAGCAGTACGAGACGACGAACCAGATCGTCGAGCGCGTGGTGACCGGGCGGATCAAGCGAGGGCTGATCTGGCATTTTCAGGGCTCGGGCAAGAGCCTGCTGATGGTCTTCGGGGCCCAGAAGCTGCGCCTGCACCCTGAGCTCGGCAGCCCGACGGTGCTGATCGTCGTCGACCGCGTGGACCTCGACACGCAGATCACGGCCACGTTCAACATGGCCGACGTGCCGAACATGGTCTCGACCAACAGTCGGCAGGAACTGGTGGACCTGTTGCGGCAGGACCAGCGGAAGGTGATCATCACGACGATTCACAAGTTCGCCGAGGCCGAGGGCGTGCTCAACGACCGGTCGAACATCATCGTCATGGTTGACGAGGCCCATCGCACACAGGAGAAAGACCTTGGCCGGCGGATGCGCGAGGCCCTGCCGCACGCGTTCCTGTTCGGTTTGACGGGCACACCGATCAACCGGGCCGACCGCAACACGTTCTGGGCTTTCGGGGCGACCGAGGACAAGCACGGCTACATGAGCCGCTACTCGTTCACCGACTCGCTGCGGGACAAGGCGACACTGCCGCTGCATTTCGAGACCGTTGAGCCGAAGCTGCGGGTCGACCGGGCGGCGATTGACGAAGCGTACGAGCAGATTACCGGCGAGCTGAGTGAACAGGACCGCGATGACCTGGCCAAACGGGCCGCGAAGATGGCCGTGCTAATCAAGAGTCCGGAGCGCGTGCGTGCGGTCGTCGGACACATGGCCGACCATTTCCAGACAAAGGTCGAGCCGAACGGGTTCAAGGCCCAAGTGGTAACCTTCGACCGCCAGTGCTGCCATCTGTACTGGCAGGGGCTGCGCGAGCTGGTCGGCGACGATGCCTGTGCGGTGGTGATGCACTCGGGCCATGGCGACCGCGACGAGTGGCGGGTCCACCGGAGAAACAAGGACGAGGAAGAGAAACTCCTGGATCGGTTCCGCGACCCGGACGACCCGCTACAATTCCTCGTGGTTACGAGCAAGCTATTGACCGGGTTCGACGCCCCGATCCTACAGGCGATGTACCTGGACAAGCCGATGCGCGACCACAACCTGCTCCAGGCTATCTGCCGCACGAACCGGCCCTACCCGGACAAGACGCACGGCCTGATCGTGGATTACCTCGGCATCTTCGATGACGTGGCCCAGGCACTGGACTTCGATGAGAAGGCCGTACAGCAGGTCATCACGAACCTGGACGACCTGAAGAAGAAGCTGCCGGAGTTCGTGGCCAAATGTCTGGCATACTTCCCCAACGTGGACCGCACCGTGGGCGGCTACGAGGGCCTGATCGCCGCCCAGGAATGCCTCCGCACCAACGAGCAGCGCGACGCCTTCGCGGCCGACTATTCGGCGCTGAACCGACTGTGGGAAGCCCTGTCCCCGGACCCGTGCCTCGGCCCGTATCGCGATGACTACCGCTGGCTGGCCCAGGTGTACGAGTCGGTCAAGCCCGTCAGCGGCAATGGGAAACTGCTGTGGCACGCCCTTGGGGCGAAGACAATTGAGCTCATTCACGAGAACGTGCACATCGAAACGGTTCGCGACGACCTGGACACGCTGGTTATGGATGCCGATGTGCTGGAGAGTTTCATCGAATCGCAGGACCCGAAGAAGAAGGGTAAGGAGATCGAGATCAAGATCATCGCTCGACTGCGGAAGCACAAGAACGATCCGCGGTTTACCGAACTGGGCGAGCGGCTAGAGCGTCTGCGCGAGCGTCATGAGCAAGGACTGCTGACGAGCCGTGAGTTCTTGAAGCAACTGCTTGAGCTGGCCCGTGACGTGGTGTCAGCCGAGAAAGAGGTCGACCCCGTCGACGAGCAGGAGAAGGCCAAGACGGCGCTCACGGACCTGTTCGCTGACGTGAAAAACAGCGAGACGCCCGTGATGGTCGAGCGGATTGTCGCCGACATCGACGAGATCGTCCGCGTGGTTCGGTTCCCCGGCTGGCAGCAGACCAGCAGCGGCGAACGCGAGGTCAAGCAAGCCCTCCGCCGCACGATGCTGAAGTACAAGTTGCACAAGGACCAGGAGCTGTTCGACCGGGCGCATGCGTACATTCGTGAATACTACTAGCCGCGGGAGTTGCAGAAATCAGCTGACGCACACTGTTCTCAGGTGACGGCGTGGCCGATGCAATCGCCTGTGACGGCCTCAGAGGGAAAGACTGCCAATATGCAGGACGGGTTACGGGAACAGCATTGGACACAGCAGCGCCGTGAGCTACGGCAGTGGTTCCAAGACCGCGCGCCATCATTTGTCGAGGCCTACGTCGGCGCGGTCGAGCTTCTGCGCATGCCGCGGTTCCCCGCACGTGTGCATTTTGCATGCCATGCCGTACGTGACATATACCGCTACTTGCCGGCTGCGCTCGGCGTAAAGGTGATGTCCCGTCCTGGTGAAGTCTTCCCCAACATGGTCAAGGAACTGGCCAAGCGGTGGACTGCGTTCCCGCCAAGTCGGCTGCCCGATCCTCAAGGTGCCGACCTTGGCTACTCACTTGCTCCACATGTGTACGAATATGCCGAGAAGATTGTTGACAGGAGCAGAGCCATGGGCGGCCAACCTACTGTCGGTGGGCAATTGGCCATGGCCCTATCTCGATCTCAAGACCGGCCGGATGATGATTTCATTCCGCCTTGGGTCATCAAGCGGTTTGACGACGAGTATGGCTATTTCGTCGGAAGAGCCCATGTTGCGCAGACTGTTGACAAGGTTCCGACGGACGACGGACTGGCCGAGCATTTCGAGGCGTTTGAGAGGGCATTTCATAGCTTGGTCGGGCCGTATTTCAGCGGAAAGGAAGAACTGGATGCCATTCTTCAAGACACCAACGCAGGCTCAGATTGAAGCTGCGATTCAGCGCATGCGATCCCCTGAGTTTGCCGCCTACTTTCTGTCGCGGTTGCATAACCCGAAGTGGATTGCACCCCTTGCGGAGAACGGTTTGTTCGCAAGCCCTCCACCTGCTGCTCAAGTTGAAGGAGGCGGAACCAGCTATGCGCATTGGCCCGCCTCGAAGTACTTGGCGAGAATGGCTACCGAGGCTCCTGCTGAAGTGGCGGAGGTCTTCGCCGGTATCCACACGGACAATGCCTTTGTGATTGGCGACACAGTGGATGCTGCCCTGGCCATGCCCGCGAATGTTGCGTCATCACTCGTGCCTGCCGTCTGCCGAGCTGCTGCCGAAGGAACGCTTTGGTGGAATCACTTCAAGGAGGCGAGCGACCTGTGCGTGCGGTTGGTTGAAGGTGGCGAGGCCGGCGCAGCGATGCAGTTGGCGGAGGCGCTTTTTACCCCGACATTCAAGGAAGGCGAAGATGAGCTAAGTCGGCTAGATGAACACTGGTACAAAGAAGGCTTGAGCAGAGTAGTACCAGCACTGGCAGCAGCGAGAGCGCGGGTTTTCCTGCCAAAGGTGTGTGAATGGCTTCTGGCCGCTGTTGAAGCCAAAGGGTACGTGGACTCAGAATCAGGCCGTGACGGCTCGTACACCTGGCGTCCGGCTATCGAGGAGCATGGGCAGAACCACGATTACGACTTCGCAGGCGTCATGGTCGGATTTGTCAGGGAGGCATTGGAACTGGCGATTCAGGGCCAGCATCTCTCGCTGCCCGAAGCTCTCGAACTCCTTGACCGCTACCGGTACCTGGTCTTCGCGAGAATCAGGCTTCACCTGATTCGTGTCTTTGCAGAACAATCACCGGACTTGGCTTGCCAATGCATGCTTAACAGCGGGTACTTCAACGACTTGCTCTTCCAGCATGAGTACTCGCTTCTGCTATGTGATCGCTTCGGCATGCTGAGTGCCGATGAGCAGCAGACGATTCTGGGGTGGATCAATGACGGCCCTGACCGTAATGCGGTCCGTGAAATGCTTGAGGGACACTTCGGCGAGGAATTCACCGAAGAGAAGGTCGACAACTACGTGCAAGCCTGGCAACGAGACCGTTTGAGCTGGTTCTGTGACTCTCTGCCACCCGAATGGCGGGAACGTTATGGCCAGCTTGTTGAGGCGGTCGGGCCGCCTGATCATGCAGACTTCCCATTCTGGATGGATAGCGGACTCGAATGGGGAGGCGAGAAGCCACCGAAAGATGCTGCGGAACTCAGCGCCATGTCCACGGACGATCTTGTGGCATATCTGAGTTCGTGGCGACCTGACCCAAGCCAGCCTCTGGGCGCGACGCTCAGTGACCAGGCGACAGCCTTTGAAACGGCCGTGGAAAAGGATCTGCAACGGTTCGCGACCGAGGCCGCGGCGTTTGCGAATCTCCATCCTACGTATATCAGTCGGTTTCTTGGCAAGTACAACGTTGCCATCCAGAACGGCGCGGAAGTTCCCATCGAACCCTTGGTGGATCTGTGTCTCGTTGTGGTACAGAAGCCGGTCCAACTCCCAAGAGAACAACAAGTGGGCGGGGACCTCTTCGACGCTGATCAGTCTTGGGAGTATGCCAAGAACACGGTGGCGGATCTAATCCGACAAATGTGTGACCATAACGCTCCTTTCACGCTCCGGGAGAAACTGTGGGCGTGTCTGGCTCCCTT
>JAACEL010000397.1 GCA_011682535.1 Nitrospiraceae bacterium
AAAAGCAAGACACTTGCGCCTTGGATTTACAGGATGCAAACCATCCAGTTCATCCTGTTATCCTGTCAAAAAGGCGGTATCGGAACGAAGTACGCAAAAACCGGAAGAGCCCGTTTTTTTGACGTCACCGACAAGAACCGAACGGACGGCTGGATGTGGAGTGCGGCAGCTTGCTGCCGCCTTTTCGGAGGGGAGCTTGCTCGGCGGCATCAACGTCTGTAACACAATGCCACAGCATACCTTCAGAGGCCGGAAGCAAGCTTCCTTAGCCAAAGCGCAAGCAAGCTTGCGCACTCCAAAAAAATCCTTCAGGATCCTCAACGCAGACTGCTGGCGGGAGAATCCACATGGATGCTTGAGCCTGATTGCCTCCCAACCTGGAAGATTGACATGATGCGTATCCTGTTATCCTGTCAAGAACAGGAGCACTTCATTGGCGCTTGGGTTTCTCCGGGAGTACTCAACCTCGCTATCTCGTTGTATTCAAGTTGGTTATGAGCACTTATCGACAACCCATGTGCGCAAATTCTTCTGACGAGCCAATAATGGAAAGCCCCTTGGACAGCCTGTGGGGAGTAGGGCGAAGGTGCGTCGCGCCGTCGCGTGACGTTTTGCTTGAAGCTCAGCTTCGAGAGCAATGGCATTCCCAGTACAATTTGGGAACGAGCGTGAACACCTTGCCGGCTTATCCCGGCGATTCCGGTTTGACCTGTCTCGTAGATCCCGGGTAATCTCGGTTTCATCTGAAAACAGGAGTTTCTCGCAATGGATAAGACGGTACGTGCGTGTATCGAAGTGCGCTACGAGGTGATCTGTAGAGGTGACGAGCCGCTCGAGATCACCTTGAGCACCCGCTTCGACCCCGACACGTTCGAGCGAATCCGCGACAAATGCGAGCCGCCCCCCGCCTGGACTCGCCTTGAGGCGCACCGGTGCGCCCACTGCGCGCTCCAGTCCGAACACTGCACGCATTGTCCGGCCGCGGTGGCGGTGGCCGACCTGATAGGGCCGTTCGAAGAGGTCAAATCGTACACGGAGGCAACCGTGTGCATCCACACCGATGAGCGCATCGTGACGTCGGAGACGACGGTGCAACGCGCTTTGCGGTCGCTCATGGGACTGTACATGGCGACGAGCGGCTGCCCGACGCTGGACAAGCTCAAGCCAATGGCGCGGTATCATCTCCCCTTCGCCACACCGGGCGAAACGATGTTCCGCACCGCCAGCGCGTACCTGCTCGCGCAGTACTTCCTCGAACAGCGGAACGGGGCCGGCGAGTTCGGTTTCGAGGGCCTTCGCAAATTATATGACGAGATCCACGGGATCAACGAATCGTTAGCCAACCGGATACGGAACCTGTCGCGCGAAGACGCGCACGTCAACGCGCTCGTGATGCTCGATCTGTACACCCACCTCGTCCCGTTTTCGCTGGACGAAGATCTCGCTGAACTCGAGCCGCTGTTCTCCGCCTACTTCGCGAATGGCGCCGATGGTTCCGTTTGAGCGCGTTTTGCCGCTACTCCACGGCCTGTGCGGCCTTCCAGAGCGTGATGTAGTCGACGGCCACGTGGAGATCGTCGAGCGCTTCGGGGGCTTCACACAAGGGGGTGTCTTTTCCTTTGAGCACGTCGATGAAGTTGAGGGCCTGCTGGCGCATGGCGTGGACCCAGGGCATCTGCGGTTCGACGCGCGTGGGAACGGCGCCGTCGCCGGGATCGCGAAACGCCGTGACCTTGCCGGGGCGGTTCAACACAAGGGGGGCCGGGAGTTCGAGCTTGACGAAGCCCTTTTCGAACGCTACGAGGGCTTCTTCCTGCCAGTCGATCGTGGTCTGGTACGGTGACATCTCGATCGTGCCGGGCACGCCGCTCTCACTCTCGATCACCATGAGGGTCCCGGTCGGGTCGGCATGCGTAGGCCGGTAGTTTTCACCGAGCAGATGGCGCATCAGGTTGACTTGGTGAATGTAGTAGTTGACGAAGGAGTCGTAGGAGCGCTGGGTCTCCTCGTCCATGTCGCTGGGCAACGCATCGTGTTCGAGCACGGGAACCGTCTCTTGCGAGGACATGAGATCCTGGAAACCGCCGGCAATCCAGTCGCCTGCCGGCATCAGGATGCGCACATAGCGCATGGGGCCCAGTTCGCGACTCGCCTTCAGTTCGGCGATGAGGTTGCGCGCGTACATGGTGGCGGGATCGCTGCGCTTGTGGTAACCCACGATGTGGCGGGCGGAAGACCCCTGAAGGGCCCCGATGATCTTCTTGCCCGCCGCCACGGAACACGTCAACGGCTTCTCGGTGAACACGGGAATACCCGCCTCGAAGAGTTCGGGTAATAGTACCCCGTGGCGGCTGTAGGGCTGCGAGGCGACGATACCGTCCAACTCTTCCTCGGCCAGCATGGCGGCGTGGTCGGGATAGACGCGCGGAACGCCGTAGCGGTTGGCCACTCGCTTGCCCAACTCGGGCCTGATTTCGGCAATGGCGACGACATTACACTCGGGAATGGAGGCGTAATTGCGTAGATGGGCGCATTGTCCCATCGCTCCTACACCGACGAATCCGATTCGGGGTTTCCTCATGCGACTCGACTCCTGATTAGTAGATTTGGATGACCGTGTTTGTTTTTGGGATCCGGATTAGGCCACATTGGCATCCGCCAGCGCAAACTGGATCGAGGAGTGGTATGAGTTTCCGTGGGCTCGCTTGGGCATCGGCTCATTTGTCGAGGGTGGGGACCGCATGGTAGGATCCGGGCCGTTCATTGAGGGAGGAAGCCGTGAATCCGGACAGCATTCGGGATGTGGTAGCCGTGGACGGCCCAGCGGGGGCCGGGAAGAGCACGGTGGCGCGGCGCGTAGCCAAAACCCTCGGGTACGCGTTTCTCGACACTGGCGCCATGTATCGCGCCACAACGTGGTGGGCCCTACATCAGGGCATCGACCTGGACGATCCTGCGGCCTTGGCCGCGTCCACCCGCGCGATGGACCTCGACCTGAGTGAAGAAGACGGTGTGCAGCGGGTAGCCGTCAATGGACAGGATGTCACCGCAGCCATCCGCTCTCCTGAGATCACGCGGCAGATACACAAACTGGACGGTATTCCCGCCGTACGCGCCTGCCTGGTCGACTTGCAACGCGCTTTCGGCGCCAAGGGGCCGACGGTGGCGGAGGGACGCGACATCGGCACGGTGGTGTTTCCCAAGGCGAAGTGCAAGGTGTATATGGACGCATCGCTCGAACAACGCGCGCGCCGCAGGGCGGCGGACTTGGAGAGCCGGGGCGTGCGGGTGGATCTGGATGCTTTGCGCGAGGAGATTCGTGTGCGGGACGAGAAGAACATGACGCGGAAAGAATCGCCGCTCCGCCGGGCGGATGACGCCATTTTGGTCGACACGACGGACCTCACGCTGGACCAAGTCGTCGAAAAAGTGGCCGCCTTGGCGCGAGAAGCGCTGTGAGTGCGGCTCGCCGCGAACGCGTCTGGAATGTCCCGCGCGAGAACCGCGCTGAAACGGCCGAATTGGCCCGGGCTCTCGGGATCCCACGCATTGCGGCCCACTTGCTCACGCTGAGGGGCATAAGAACGCCGGGACAGGGAGCCGCCTTTCTGCATCCCTCGCTCGACGCCCTCTCCGACCCCTTCCTGCTAACCGACATGCAGGCGGCCGTGGACCGGATCGCACTGGCGCGTGAGAAACAGGAGCGGGTCCTGGTGTTCGGCGACTACGACGTCGATGGCATATCCGGCACGGCGCTGCTCTCGACCGCGCTGCGCAGTTACGGGATCGAATCGTGCGAATGCGGTCTCCCCGACCGTCTCTCCGAAGGCTACGGACTCGGTCCCGACCACGTGACCGCGGCACACTTTGCGGGTACGTCGCTCATCATCACGGTGGACAATGGGGTCAACGCGCGAGACGCGGCGACGATGGCCCGGCAGTTGGGTGTGGACCTCATCGTCACCGACCACCACCAGATCGAGGGCGAATTGCCCGATGCATTAGCCGTCGTCAACCCCAAGCGCGAAGGGGAGTCTTATCCGGGCTACAACCTGGCGGGAGTGGGCG
The DNA here is from genome assembly GCA_011682535.1 of Nitrospiraceae bacterium. Lineage (GTDB taxonomy): Bacteria > Hydrogenedentota > Hydrogenedentia > Hydrogenedentales > SLHB01 > JAACEL01. Next base: position 4,069 of record JAACEL010000397.1, read on the forward strand.
TAGCCTTCCAATTGGCCCGCGCGTTGACCAGCCGGCTCGACAACCTTGACTTGGTCGCCCTCGGCACCGTGGCCGACATCGTGCCGCTGCACGGGGAAAACCGCATGCTCGTCACGCACGGCCTGCGCGAGATGATTCGTAATCCGCGCGTCGGTCTAAGCAATCTGGCACGTGCCGCCAGCGTGACTATCGAGGAGATCACCGCAGAGAAAATCGCATTTCAGTTGGGCCCACGGCTCAACGCCGCCGGACGCCTCGGAGACGGCGCCGTACCGCTTGAACTGCTCCTGACGGATTCCTCCGTGCGCGCCGCGGAACTGGCCGCACAGTTGGACAAGGCGAACACCGAGCGCCGCGGGATCGAGAAAGACATCTTCGACGAAGCCGTGGAGGAACTCGACGCAACACTCACCGACGACCACCACGGCATCGTGGTCTGGCATCGCGACTGGCATGCGGGCGTCATCGGCATCGTGGCGTCTCGCCTGATGAACCGATACGATCGCCCTGTCGTGATCGTGGCGGTTGACGAAGCAGGCATCGGGCGCGGTTCAGCCCGCTGCCACCCGGGGTTTGACATGGCCGGAGCACTCGGCAAATGCGCCAAGCACCTCACGCGTTTCGGAGGCCACGCCGCCGCCGCGGGCCTCGCCCTCGATGAATCCCGCTTGAGTGAGTTCAAGGATGCGTTCGAGGAAGTGGCCCGCCACCGGCTTCGGGATTGCGACCCCGCCCCTACGCTCGACATTGACGCACTCGTTTCGTTGAACGAGATCGATGCTCAA
>JAACEL010000002.1 GCA_011682535.1 Nitrospiraceae bacterium
CCCTGCGGTCGAGATGACAAGTGGGCGGTCGAGATGACAAGTGGGCGGTCGAGATGACAAGTGGGCGGTCGAGATGACAAGTGGGCGGTCGAGACGACAAGTGGGCGGTCGAGATGACTGGTGCATGATGTCCCGCCTGATGAACCGGATTTTCACACAATCGCCGTTCACGACTCAATCCTGTTTATCCTGTTATCCCGTCAAGAAGAGATTCGGAAGCAAGCCTCCAAGAAGACTGAAGTACGCTCTTTCCGGATGAACCTCTTTTGGTATCGGTTTCTTCTTCGAGGGGGGTGTCGCGCTTAGGCGCTGCAAGCGGAGGTAATGGCGATCCGCAGCGCTTGGTGGACGCGGAGGTTGTCTTCGCGGTTGGTGCGGACTTCGATGAGGGTGGAGGCGGTCTGGGCGGCCGCGGCGCGGTAGGCGGCCTTGAATTCGGGGAGGGACTCGGGGGCCGCGTATTGCAGGCCGAACAACTCCGCCGCCTTTGCGAAGGTAAGCGCGTGGGGCGTGCCGAAGAGTTCTTCGAAGTGTTCGGGGAAACCGGCGACGGGCAGGAATGAGAAAATGCCGCCGCCGTCATTGTTGACGACGACGAGGGTGACGGGCTGGGGCAACTCGCGCAGCATGGCGAGCGCGTTGAGGTCGTGGAGCAGGGCCAAGTCGCCGAGCAGGGCGGTGACGGGTGTCTGTGCGCCCCGGGCGAATCCCGCGGCGGTAGCGATGTTGCCGTCAATGCCGCTGGCCCCGCGATTGACGGCGACGCGCACCGGCGCGCCATGGGGCGAGGCGAACCGGTCCATGTCGCGTATGGGCATGCTGTTACCGAGGAACAGGGTGTGCCCGGCGGGGATATCGCCAGCCACCGCGCGGGCCACGGTGGGCTCCGTCAGATAGTCGTATTGCGTGAGGGTCTCCGCCACCACGCCGTTCACCGTTTCCGAGAGCCCATACAGGTGGCCGGCCCAGGCCGGATCTTGGGCGGGGGCCATGCCGGATGCGATGCCGCGGCAAATGCCGGCGCAGAATCGCGCGGGAGACGCTTCGACGCGCAGCGATACCCGATGCGCCGGATCCAGGCGATCGGGATTCTCGTCGACGAGGATGTAGTGGCCGGGCGGGCTGTGGTCGAGGAACTGCAGCAGGCGCTTCGATACGAACGCGCCGCCCAGTTGCAGGATCACGTCGGGACGGCAGTCCTTGGGAATGGCGCCGGTCGAGAGCAGCAGGTCGTAGTGGTGGACAACCGGCGGGGCGGGCGAGCCGAGCCGGAGGCCGGAGGCGATGTCGGCGAACACCGGCCAGTTGAGCGTCTGGGCGAGTTCGCGCACGGCGGGGCCGGCATCGCCCGGCAGCGCGCCCGCGATGATGAGCCCGTGCCGCGCTCCTCGCAGCAGCTCGAGGACGCGCTCGTGCGATTCGGTGTCCGCCACGGGATGGGACGGTGCGTATGCCGTGTACGGCGTCTGCGCCGCTTCCCACTTCGCGAGGGGGGCCACGTAGGGTGCGAAGTCGCGGTCCGTTGCGGTCGGGGCGAGGGGTTCCCGGAACATCGCGTTGACGTGGACGGGGCCGGCGGGGACCCCCGTGGCGCGATGGACGGCGTAGTCGATGGTGGTCAACAGGGTCTGGGGGGGCACCGCTTCATCGGGGCACGGCAGCGTGACGTCCCAACGCGTGTAGTGCGAAAAGATGCCCGGCTGATGGATGGTCTGGTTGGCGCCCGTATCGAGGAGTTCCGGCGGGCGGTCGGCGGTGAGCACGATGAGGGGCACGCGGCTCATGGCCGCTTCGACGATGGCGGGCAGATAGTTGGCGGCGGCGGTGCCGGAGGTGCATACCAGTGCGGCGGGGCGCTGTGTGGCTTTGGTGTAACCGAGCGCGTGGAACGCGGCGCCGCGTTCGTCGAAGTGCATGGCGTGGCGCGCGCCCGGGCGCCCGGCGACCGCCAATGCGAGCGGTGCGGAGCGTGAACCGGGGGAGAGACAGAAGAAGCGGACTCCGTTCCGGGCCAGTTCTTCGACGATCAAGGCGCTCCAGAGGGCGTTGATGTTGGGTGAGTCGCTGAGGGTCGCTCGCTTTGCCGATTGATCAGTCATCGTTCGCCACCACGCGTTGGAAAGCTCTCATCTTCGTTTCGATCTCGCGCCATTCCTGTTCGGCCGTTGCCCCGGCGACGATCCCCGCGCCGGAATAGCAATACAGACCCAGTCCGTCGACGAGTCCAGAGCGGATCGCGATGGCGAACTCCGAGGAATCCGCGCCGACCCAACCGACGGGTCCGGCGTACCAGCCGCGGTCGAAGGGCTCCAACTCGCGTATGCACGTCAGCGCTGCTTGAACCGAGTGGCCGCCTACGGCTGGCGTGGGGTGGAGGGCTTCCAGGACGTCGGCATCGCAACGGCCTTCGGCCAGCGTGCCTTCGTAGTGGCAGACGAGATGCTGGCAGCTTGACAGTTTCACCAGCGAGAGCGCGTCGTCGGTGTGCACGTCCGTACACAGCGCGGAGAACGCGCGGGCGATGCAGTCCATCACGAAGCGATGCTCGCGGAGGTCCTTGTCGCTGTGGAGGAGTTCGTCGGAAAGCTCGGCATCCTCTTGTTCGGAGTTACCGCGGGGCCGTGTCCCCGCGAGGGCTTCGCTCAGGATCCGGGCGCCGGTCCGCTTGAAGAGGCGCTCGGGCGATGCCCCGAGGAACGCCGGGCCGCCGTTTGGCTGGAAACAGAACAAAAACGCATCGGCCGCATTCTCCGCGAGCCGGGCGAGCAAATCGATGGGGTCCAGGTCTCCGGAGAACTGGAACTCAGACTGACGCGCGAGCACGACTTTCTCCATTTCGCCGGCCTCGATCCCGTCGAGCACATGCGCGACGAGGCGGTCCCATTCCTCACGGCCCGGTGAGTCGGAGCGCGAGTCGAGAGCGGGGAGGGCGATGGGAGCCGGCGGGGGCGGAAGCGCCAGTGTCTCGAAGGCCCGCTGGATCTCGCCGAGTTCGGCTTCGATTGCCTCGCCACCGCGCCAATAGGCGTTGCAGGCCAACACACACTCACCGCCCTGGGTAAGCACTTCGAATCGGGGTGCGACGAAACGATGGGCGCCGAACATACGCCATCGGGGATCGGCGGGGGCCAGGTCGTCGAAGCGCATGCCGCCGTAGTAGCGGGCTTCTGGGTGCGCATGGGACAAAGCGGCACGGAGTTCGCCGAACAGAGCGGCGTAGTCGAGGCGGCCGGCCCCGGTAACGCAGTGGGCCGCCCCAATCCCGGCCATTTCGAACGAGCGCTCGCGATCGAACCAGTACGTCTTCTCACCGCCGCGCTGGGCGCGCAGCCAAGCCACTGCGTTCATGCGCGGGATGGGGGCCTCCGCCCGCACCAGGCACGGCGCCGGGTGTTCCGCTTCGAGCGCCTGCGTGATACTGCCCATGAGCGCATCTCTTGGGAAAGCGGCGGAGTTACTCATGTGCCTTCTCCGCTTCGTAGAGCGTGGCCACGCCGAAGGTCAGCGGGACGGCGCGTACGGATTCGAATCCCTGACCGCGGAGGATGTCGCAGAAGGCTTCGCCGTACGGGAAAGATTCCACCGTCCGGTTGAGGTAGCGATAGGCGTGCGGATTCCCCGAGATGACTCCGCCGACGCGCGGCAGCATGTGGCGGAAGTAGAGCAGGTAGGATGCGCGGACGAAGCGGTTGGGCGGCAGCGAGAATTCGAGGATACGCAACTGGCCGCCGGGCCGCAACACGCGATACATCTCGCGCAAGGCGCCCGCGACGTCGTGGACGTTACGGATGCCGAACGCGATGGTGACCGCGTCGAAGGCGGCATCGGCGCAGGGAATGTGCAAAGCGTCGCCCGCCAGCGTCGAGAGTATGCCACGATGTTGGTCGCGATCCATCTTGTCCCGGCCGACTGCCAGCATCGCGGTCGCCATGTCCAGTCCGATGCCGCATTGCAGCGAGTCCAGTCCGCGCGCAAGCGTGAGCAACACGTCACCCGTGCCAGTGGCCACGTCGAGCACGCGCCGCGGGTCGTGGGGCGAGAGACTACGCGCCAATCGGGCGCGCCAAGCCGTGTCCCGCCGGAACGAGAGCAGGCGGTTGAGCAGATCGTACCGGGGGGCAATGGCGTTGAACATGCCATGCACACTGGCATCCGCGTGTCCGGCGGGCCGGTTGTGCACACTGGCTCTTGGCTTATTCATACTCATTATCTTGAGTTCTCCGCCCCTTGGGGTGAGAGAGTCGATGCTACGTCCCCACGACCGCGAATTCAACCCGGTCACCTGCCGCCGCGCTGCGCACGCAAGGTCGAGAACAAGACGCGCCACACGCGCCACGAGTCGCGAACCTTTCGAAAGTGCGACGAGGCGTTACCCGGGTCGTAGAGGGTTCGGATCGGGAGTGAGGCGATGGTGTATCCGCCGCGCACGGCCCGAATCAGGATGGCCATTTCCGTTTCGTAACGGCCGCCCGGAATGTGGGCGATGATGTCTTCCAGGAAGCGCCGCGAGTGGAGCCGGAAGCCCGATTGGGTATCGGGGATGCGGCAGCGCAAGAGCAGCGCTGAGAGGGCGGCCGTGCAGCGGTTTCCGAACCAACTGGCCCAAGGAACGTTCTGTTGTCCAAAAGTTCGCATGCCGATCAATAGGTCGGCTTTCTGGCTTCGGAAACCTTCGTATAACGCAGAGAGTTCCGCGGTGTCGTGCTGACCGTCCGCGTCGACGACGGCGACGCAGTCGATAGCAGGCTCGTTGAGCGCGGTGCGGAACCCCATGATCAGTGCTTCACCTTTGCCACGGTTCTCGGGCTGGGTTTCGATGCGCGCGGGGAGATCGCGGATCGCGTCCACCCCGCCGTCGGTGCTGCCGTCGTCGACGACGACGACGTGTTCAGTGACACACAGTGCGCCTTCAACCACGGGTCTGAGTTTTTCTCCGGCGTTGTAGCAGGGGATTACGACCGCCAAGGTGGTGTTGGACGGCGCCGTGTCGTGTTGGGGCGATCGGGACCTGCTCATGGCGGCAACTACCCCGCCTGTTCGCTGGGCGGTTTTGCGAGGAGGCCTTTCGCATGCAGACTGGCCTGAGCGACGAGGTTGGCGATCGTCTCGGCATGCTCGAAGATCTCGGTGGACAGTTTGTCCACCTCGGCGTTTTCGGGCAGGCTGAGGGTGAGCATGTCCACGCTGGCGTAAATGGCCTGAAGCGGGTTGTTGACGGCGTGGGACAGCTTGGCGAAGGTCTTGAGTACCTCTTCCGGGCTGGGCGCGTGGTTGCCTCGGCTTTGGGTCAGTTCCCGTTGCAGAGCGTTGATGCGTAGCGTAGCACGCACCCAGGCGCGCAGGGCGATGTCTTCGACCGGTTTGAGCAGATAACCTTCGGCGCCGGCCTCGAGGCCGGCCTGGATACTCGAGTCGTCCTGGCGGATGGCCGACATCAGGATCACGGGGATGTGGGCCGTCTTGGGTTTTTCTTTCAGGTGACGGCACACGCTGATGCCGTCCATCCCGGTCATGACCACGTCAAGCAGAACCAGATCGAAGGATGGATCGGCTTCGATCGCCTGGATCGCGGCGTCGCCACTCTCGACCAAGAACGGCTCGTAGCCGTCTTCTTCAAGGAGTGCACGCAGGATGCGCAAGTTGATGCGATCATCGTCTGCTACGAGTACTCTGACGGTAGCCATTGGGCAACGGTCCCTGACGTGCTAAGATCATCGGTACAGCCAAGGCCATACTATACCACGCGCGCGCGAATGGTCAATTGTCGTCGTGGGTTCCCCACATAGGCATATTGCACGGCGTAGGAGGGAGTGACATACTACGCGGCCAAGTGGAACGATTGGGCCGGGCTGAGTGATCGGAGGAGCGCCGTAACGTGGAACGTCTTCGTAAGTGGGTTGAAGAGGGGCAGGTCGAGACGGTGATCGTGGCCGGGATCGACTTGCAGGGGCGGCTCTATGGCAAGCGCTGTGGGGCGCGTGTGCTTGTGCGTGACCTCACCGATGGCGTGCACACGTGCGACTGCAACTTCGGTTGGGACGTCGAGCGGATGCTGATCCCCGGGCTGGACTTCACGGGGTGGCACACGGGTTACGGCGACATGGTGGCCGTGCCGGATTGGGCGACGTTGCGTCTGTGTCCCTGGTTTCCCAAGACGGCCTTGGTGCTGTGCGACACGTGTACAGCCGATGGGGCTCTCATCCCTATCGCGCCGCGTTCGATTCTTCGGGGTCAGTTGGACCGCGCGGTCGAGGCCGGGTTCACCGTCAAGGCCGCGTCGGAGCTTGAGTTCTTCCTCTTTCGCGAGACGCTGGAGAGTTCGCGCGCCAAGGACTATGCCGGACTCGAAACCATCTCCAGTTATATCAGCGATTATTCGATATTCCGCTCCTCGATGGACGAGTGGCTGCTGGGCGATCTGCGCCGGAACCTCGATGAAGCCGGGATTGAGATCGAGTGCAGCAAGTCCGAGTGGGGCCATGGCCAACAGGAGATCAACCTCGTCTATACCGACGCGCTGGAAATGGCCGACCGCCATTGCGTGTTCAAGAACGCCGTGCGCGAGATGGCGGCGCTGAAGGGTGTACAGGCGTCGTTCATGGCCAAATGGCACAGCGAGCATTCTTCCAGTGGCTGCCACGTTCACATGAGCCTGTGGAAAGACGGCGCCCCCGCTTTCTTCGATGCGGACGCCGACCACCACATGTCGTCCACGATGCGGCATTTCCTGGGTGGCATGATGACGCTGGCGCGCGACCTGCAACTGTTCTACGCGCCGACGATCAACTCGTACAAACGATATGCCGACGAGACCTTCGCGCCCACGACGATTACGTGGGGCGGCGACAACCGCACCGTGGGGTTCCGCACCTGCGGGCATGGCGCGTCCACCCGCGTCGAAAATCGGATACCGGGCGCCGACGTCAACGGGCCGCTCGCCTATGCGGCCATGCTCGCGTCGGGGTTGTACGGAATCGAGCACGAGTTGGAGCCGGTCGGGCCTTTCGTGGAAGCGAACGCCTACGCCGAGTCTGACGCACCCCGCGTACACCGTGGTCTGCGGGACGCGGCCGATGCATTGGAGACCAGCGGGGTGGCCCGCGAGTTGCTCGGCGATGATGTGGTCGATCACTACGTGGCCGTGGCGCGGTGGGAAATCGAGGCGTTTGATTCGTCGGTGACGGACTGGGAGCGCCGTCGCTATTTCGAATTGATCTGAGCCCGAACGTCGGGCGGCGTATTGTGGCGCGCCCGAAGTGCTTGGTCGAGGACTAGAGCGTTTCACGATTGAGATGTCGTCTATCTGCGACAGTGAGGACAAGGCTGACAAGGAACAAGAACGCAGCCATAGCGAGTTAAGGCGAGTTCTTGTGACGCGGGCGGCCGATGCCGCAACAAGCAGATTGGCGACAGATGAATCGTGAAACGCTCTAAGCTTGCCGCGCGCGCCACGACGGATCTGTCGGGATTCCCCGGGACAGAACCGATATTGCAGTAGAAGTCGAAGGGAGGAGTGGAACATGAGACTGAAAAACAAGGTCGCCATTATTACGGGAGCGGGCATGGGCATGGGGCGCGAAGCCGCCCTGTTGTTCGCCAAGCAGAAGGCGAAGGTCATCGTTTTCGACATCGACAAGAAGGCCGGTGGCGAGACGGCACGCTTGATTCGCAAGGCGGGCGGCGAGGCGTTGTTCGTGCAGGGCGACGTGAGCGACGAGGCCGACGTCAAGAAGGCCATTCAGAAGGGCGTGAAGAAGTTTGGCGGCCTTCACATTTTGTATTCCAACGCTGGGGTGCTGTGGAAAGATCGCGATAAATCCGTCATCGACACGACGGTGGCGAACTGGGATCTCGTCCAGGCGATCAACCTGCGCGGGCCATTTCTGTTGACCAAACACGGGATCCCCGAACTGCGGAAGTCGGGCGGCGGCTCGATTATCCTGGTGGGTTCGATCTCGGCATTGGCGGGATTCACGTTGGCGCAGGACTCGTATACCTGCGCAAAAGGCGCGATGCTGTCTTTGGCGAAGTCGCTTGCCGTACAGTTCGGCTCCGACAACATCCGCTGCAACGTGATTCATCCGGGCATGATCGACACGCCATTGCAGGAGGTCTACTTCACCGAAGCCGAGTTGAAGGAGATCGGCGACTCGATCCCGATCCGCCGGATCGGCAAGGCGCGCGATATTGCCAATGCCGCGCTCTTTCTGGCCTCCGACGAATCGAGCTTCATGACCGGCGCGGAGATGATCGTGGACGGCGGATTCATCGCCACGTAACCGCCGAAATGTGCTAACAAACAACTCCCGGGACCGGTATTGGCCAGTCCCGGGAGTTTCGTTTTGCTGTGCGGCGCTCAATTCGCGCGGACGGCCGCCCAGACCTCCTCGATGACGGTGGCCAGGTTCTGGCGCGTCTGAAGCAGCAGGCCGGCGTCCTCCGTGAAGACCTTATTGTCGTGCACGACGCTGTCGGGCACGTTCGCGGCGGCCAACGCGCGCTGGCGCAGGCCGTCGGGAAGGCTGTCGCCCGCTTCCGCCAACAGGCGGTCGAGCAGGTGGAAGTACTCGTAGTCTTCAATGCCGTCGCGGACAATATGGAGGCGGACGGACGGAAGCGGCGTCCCGTCCGGGCCGGGGTAGATGAGGTAGCCGCAACCGTTGTGGCCGGGCTGGGCATTGTGCGTGATCCAGGGCTTGCCGGGCCAGCGTTCGTCGCCCTCGCAGTTGAAGCCCCAGTGCGTCGTGCCCCAGTAGAGGAAGCCCTCGGCGCCGTACTTGCGGCATTGCCAGAACATGAGCCGGTAGTCCGTTTGCGGGAACTCGATCATGATCCCGGGGCGTCCCCATACGGTGTAGAACCACAGCCGTTCACCTTTGGCCATGCGCCGCGCGAGTACGTTCGGGTCGAAGCTATCGATCGTGGGACACCAGATGTCGACGGCGCCGAACAGGGCCTCTTCCGGCGCGCTTGTTTCCAGACGGGGCCACTGCGGGACAACGTCCTTGACCCATGTGTTCATCTCGACCATCTTGTCGATCATGTGGCGCTGAACGACGGCGACCTCATCCAGGCTGTAGAACATCACGTAGTCGTTCCAGCCCTTTTCCTCGAGGAGGTCATAGGTCAGTTTCAGTTTCTCGGCGAAGGCCGGGCGTTCGGATTCTTCAAGGTAGTGGGGCACGGGGATGAACATGCAGTTCTGTCCGTTTGCCATCAGATAGTCGAAATCTTCGATCATGTCGCCACCGCCGATGGGGAAATCCTTGATGGGGGAGACGCGGTGATCGAGGTGGCAGTCGTAGAAACGCTTGCGGACGTCGAACGGCGCGCGGCCCTCGAAACCGTAGAAGCGGTTGATGTAGCCCTCGTTCATCCAGAACGACGTCTTCAGATGGGTCTCGTCCGTGAGACTGAATCCCCAGACGTGTACGTTGAGGGGGATGTTCACCGCGGGGACGCCATCGGCCTCGACCCGGACGACGCCGGCGTAGTCGCCGGGCGACGTTCCGGCTTCGGTCTTGACGGTGACGAAGAAGGGCTGCGCATCCCGCTCCCCCGCCACGTCGATCGGCGCGTTCGGGAAGAGCACATCGGGGTACTCGCCGACCTTCTCGACGAACCACGTATACTCCGGCGGAGAAATCCCGACGTAGCCGACGCGGGTTACTTCGACGTTGGCGGCGGGAATCGCCGCGCCGTCCGCGGACGTCAGGTCGCCGGCGATCGACACGCGCAGATTGGTCAGGTCGCTCAACTGTGGCACGACGACAATCTGGGACGATTCATACTCGTTGCCGCACAGCGCGATGGCGGCAGGCCCTGCTTCGCTATCGTAGGCCGTGAAAAGGGGTTCGTCGTTGAAGACTTTGTTGAGCGTCGTGGTTGAGATCACGGCGAACTCGAGTCCGGCGCCGGGAGTCAGGCGCAGGGCGTGCGCGCGCGAGACGGCGCGGACGACCTCGTTGCCCGCCGCCGCAAGGGCGTCTACGGCGGCCCGGCGCTCGTCGAGCGAGGCCTCGGCGTTCAGCGCAGCGGCTTTGGCGGCAGCCAAAGCGCCATCGTAGGCCTGTTTGCTTTGTTCGCAAGCCGCGGCGACGCGCGCCTGGGCAGGCCCGGCGGGCAAACCGGCGACGAGTTCGGGTCCCGCGGCCAGCGCGTTGGCCGTCTCGGTGTTCATCGGCGCGTCCAGATCCAGTCCGCTCTCCTTGCGATCCGTGGCGACGGTGCGGCCCTGGCCGACGTCAAGCAAGCTGGCCCCCAGCGCGTAGGCGCCCGCAGTGAGGGCGGGGAACGTTACCGTAAACTGCTTCTGCTCGAGCGGCTCGAAGCGTCCGGAAAAGGTGCGGTTGATGACGACGCCATCGGGCAGGCGAACGCCCACGACCGCCTCGAGGTGGCGCGGCCGCGGCGAGTTGTTGGTGACCTGGACCTCGACCTGGTTCTCGCCGAAATGGATGGGGCCGAACTGGCTCAGCGAGAACTCGGGGGTCTGGGTTGGCTTGGCGGCGGGCTCGGGCACGAAAGGCTGGTTCGCGTAGTTGGCCGAGAGTTGGGGGTCGTGGCTGAGCATCGGCCAGGGAAGCTTGCTCGGGTCGTATGCACCGTCCAGCGTTAGGCAGTAGATGTAGCGGTCCTTGCTGGTGTAGACGATTTCGACCTGGCCGTCGCCGTCGATGTCGCCGAGGGCGGGCGTCGTGAGCATCTCCGTTTCGGAGGGGTAAGACCACTCCTCGGCGCCATCCGCGATGGAGAGACAGAGGATACGTTTGGAGCGCGAACAGACGAGCACTTCCAACTCCCCGTCGCCGTCCACGTCGCCGATTGAGGGGCCCTGGACAATGGCGCCGCCCGGATCGATCGTCCATATCCGTTTGCCGTTGCTGAAGCGGTGCAAGTGGCCGCCGCCGGTTTGTCCGGTGCCGTCGCCACAGAAGATGTCGAGGAGTTCGGGGTTGTCGACGTGGGCCAGGGCGAAACTGTGGGTCTGGTCGGTGCCCGACTTGCCGGCCCAACGCCATTCCTCGTCACCCGTGAGTGCGTCGCGGACGATAATTTGGAAATCTTCGGTAGCGGTCATCACTTCGAGCGCGCCATCGCCGTCGACATCGCCCAAGGCGGGGCCTGAGCGCCGGAAACCGCGTGGGGCGGGTTCTTCGTGGGCCCACAGCAGTTTGCCCGCGCTCGACAGGCAGGCGTCCACACCGTTGCCGAACACGACATAGATGCGCATCGTCGTCTCATCGCCCACGCGGGCCACCGCCGGGATGCCGCGGATCTGCCCGCTGCCCTGGTAATGCCAGCGCTTCATGCCACTGTCGTCCAGGCAGTATACCGTGCCGCTGTCCGATCCGATGAGCACTTCGATGCGTCCGTCGCCATCGACGTCGGCCACGACCGGCCCGTTGTAGTCGATGGTGTCGCCCAGGAAGGTCCGCCATACGGGACGCCCCTGGTAATCGACGCACCCGACCACGCCGCCGCGGCTGGCAAAGAAGATTTCTTTCTTGCCGTCGCCGTCGTAGTCGACCACGGATGGGGTGGATTGCAGACCGTCGGCGTCATTGTCTTCCCAACGGTAATCCCAACGCAGTTCGCCGCGCGAACTCAGGCAGAGGAGGCGTTTGTCGCGCGACGCGGCGACGATGACCTCGACGAGCCCGTCGCCGTCGAGGTCGGCCAAAATGGGCGAAGCATAGATCTTGCCTTTTGTTTCAAACGACCACTCCAGGCGCGGTTCCGCGGCGCCGACGGCCATACACCATGCCGCGCATGCACACGCAACTACACAAACTCCCGCACGTCGAAATCTCGTCATTGCATCAAGCCTTTCGGACTTGTGGACCGTTTCAGGGACAATAATCTCGCGGACACCATACCGGATTTCGGAAGGAAATGCCTACTGGGGGAACGCAACACGGTGTTTTGCCCATTGCCAAGTCTGTCGTTCCTCGTGAAGCACCGCTTCACGGGCAATTCATTTGCGCTTGGCGGAGGCCTTCTCCAGCCCCGGAGGGGTGGCAGCGAACAAGGCGGGCCACATTGGGAGGCGAGGGCGCTGTCACGCCGCGCGCGGCGTTGCGGTGTAGTACGGGTCAACAGTACCTTAAGATGTGGGGACAGTCCCGTCTCACGCCCTCCGGTCGCTCGCTTGGTACAGTCCCCATTTCTTGGCTCAGCCGCCCAAGGCAGTATCGCGTTTGACGTAGCTATGCCAACGGTCAGTGACCCACTGCTGGACGACGTCCAGGTGTTCCGGCCCGATCCCCTTGAACCGTTGCTGGGCTCTGACGTAGCCCTCGATGGGCTTGGGTTCCCCGCGTTGGGCCATGCGGCGGCTGCGTCCGGTCAGCCGGAGTGCGCCGTCCTCGATTTCGAGCAACACGATCATCGCGTTGTCTACCGCGATACGTCCCATTTTCACCGTATCCCTAGCAGGGAACACCCAGCCGGGCGAACAGGGTGTGGTGATGTGGATGTAGCGCATGCCGGTCCTCGCCTTGGCCTTGCGGATCTTGTCGTAGAGATCGGCGGGGAACGACGATGTGGCGGTGGCGATGTAGCCGACGTTGTGGGCTTCCATGATACCGATCATATCCTTGGCGTGTTGCTGTTTGCCAAGGACGGGCGTGGTGGCGGTCTTCGCGCCCAGCGGCGTGGCGCTCGATCGCTGGGTGCCGGTGTTCATGTAGGCTTCGTTGTCGTAGCAGATGTAGAGCATGTCGACGTTGCGTTCGGCGGCGCCGCTGAGCGCTTGTATGCCGATATCGACGGTGCCGCCGTCGCCCGCGAACGCGACGACGGTAGTTCCCGTCTTCCCCAGCGCCTTGAGACCGGCCACCACGCCGTTGGCCGAGGCGGCGGTGCTGGGGAAGGAGACGTTGAGCCAGGGCGCGGCGACGGATGACACGGGGTACATGCCGCCGAGCACCGTCAGGCAACTGGCCGGCACGACGAAGATGGCTTCGCCGTCCAGGGCCTTGAGGATGTAGCGAAAGGCGATGGACAGCCCGCACCCCGCGCACGTCCGGTTACCGGGGAGCAGATACTCTTTTTCGGGCAGTTCGAGCAGTTTCGTTTCCATAGCCGTCAGAACTGGCAGTTGATCCAGCCCGTCTCCTTATGGGTTTCACCGGCCTCGACACGGCGCACGCTTTCTTGCGTAGCCTCTACCAACTCACGCGTCTTCACGTCGCGTCCGCCCAGCCCGGCAATGTAACCGTGTACGGCCGGGCCGCCGCCGGTTCCATACAGTGCGGCCTTGACGTCGGCGCAGATCGGGCCCTGATAGCCGTAACTCAGGCTCTTGTCGAACACGACGACGAGCTTGGCGTTGCGCGTTCCTTCGAGCAATTCCCGCTCGGGGAAGGGACGGTACACGCGCACGGCGAGTACGCCCGCCTTGCAGCCCGCCTCGCGCAACGCGTCGACCGCCACGGTGGCCTCACTCGCAATGCTGCCCGCTGCCACCAGGAGCACGTCCGCGTCTTCGTTCTTGTAACCCCAGGTCATCCCGCCCCAGCTCCGTCCGAAGTGGCGTCCATACTCTTCGTCCACTTCGACGGCCCGGGCGCGCGCGTTGCCGAGGGCCTCCTGGAGTTGATAGCGCAATTCCATGTAGCCGTGGCAGGTCTCCCCCACTTCGTTCGCGCGGGGGTCGGCCAAGGTGACCTGGTTGATGTTGCGGGGGTCGGCGGGGTCGAGGATCGTATGCGGAGTATAGGAGGGAAGGAACGCATCGACCTGCTCGGCCGTGGGCACCTCCACCGGCATGACGGTGTGCGACAGGATGTAACCGTCGTAACACACCATGACCGGCACATGCACCGACTCGGCGATCTTGTAGGCCTGGATGAGGTTGTCGATGATCTCCTGGTTGTTGCGGGCGTAGATCTGAATCCATCCGGCGTCACGTTGCGACATCGAATCCTGCTGATCGTTCAGCACGCTCCACGGCGCCGCCATGGCGCGATTGACGCAGCCCATCACCAGCGGCAACCGCGCGCCGGCCGCCCAGTGGATGAGTTCGCACATGTAGGCGAGGCCGTTGGCGCTGGTCGCGGTGAAGGCGCGCGCGCCGACGGTGGATGCGCCGATGCAGACGGACAGCGCGCTATGCTCACTTTCGACTGTGACGTACTCCGCCTCGAGCTGACCGCTCTCGACAAACCCCGACAGGTTCTCGGTGACCTGAGACTGCGGGGTGATGGGGTAAGCCGCGATAACCTGGACGCGGCACAGCTTCGCGCCGAGGGCCATGGCCTCGTTTCCAGTAATGATTGACGTCTCAGGCTGTTGCACCGTGGCCACGGCTCAGTCCTCCTCCGTGCCGCCATCATCCGCGCTGGCCTCGGATTCCATCGTAATGGCGTCCGTGGGGCACTCCTCGGCGCAGATGCCGCATCCCTTGCAGTAATCGAGGTCGATGGTGATGGGGGCCTCGCGCGGGATCACGGCTTCGGGACAATAGAGCCAACAGCGGAAACACGCCGCGCCCTCCGTCTTGGCGGCAGCGCATCTGGCGTCGTCCACGACCGGCCGCTGGGTGCGCCAATCGCCCGTGTGACCTGCTTCCCCGGCGCTCGGCTTCGACATGGCCGATTCGTGCCCGCAGTCTCTCGTGCCCACTCTCCAACCTCCAACAGCCCGGGATGTCGCTCCGGTTTCAGGTTTCAGGAGCCGCCCGTTGCCAGCTTTGTGCGTTCGTAGGTTCGACGTGCCGCTTCGAAATTGCGCCGTGCAAGCTCCGCGGGGAACTTCTCGGCGATGGCTCTCTCTACACTCTCCAGCGTAACCAGTTCCGTAGCGCGGGCGAAGGCGCCCAGCATGGCAGTATTCACAATCACGGAACCGGCCACGACCAAATCCAATTCCTGTGCGATTCGGGTCGCGTCGGCTGTGGCGATCCGAAAGCTGCCGCTGCATTCGACCGCGGCGGGGTCGAGCGGGCTGTTGATTACCAGCCAGCCGTCTTCGATGAGGCCCTTGGTTGCGTCAGCCACTTCGAGCAGCGTGTCGTCGAGTACGATCACCGCGCTCGGGTGTTCGATCTGTGAGAATGTGCGCAAGGGTTCGCGGGATAGGCGGTTTGATGCGGACACCGGCGCGCCGCGCCGTTCCGCTCCGAAAGTAGGCGCTGAAGTCACCCCCTGAAAGCCGTCGTCGAACGCGGCTCGCGCCAGCAACTGCGCCGACGAAATCGCCCCCTGGCCGCCCCGGCCGTGCCACCGAATCTCCACAATGCCCTTCAAAGAGCCAATATCCACACTCATTCCATCCATCCCTGGATCCATTCAGGCGGCTTGGCGCTCCCGCCGGGGGCAACCAACAGAAAGCCCATTATGCCATGTGTCGTTCCCCGAGCCAAATTTGGCGGCCTAGTCCCTGACTCCTCCCCAGTTTGGCGTCCGGTTCCCAGGGAACCGTATCCGCGCTGAGCCCAGTTCCAAGCAGAGCCCTCCCACCAACCTCGTTTTTTGAGGGACACGTGGCGACGCCATGGGCGGATCGGCGCAGATCCATAGAGATCCGCGCAAATCCGCGTCCCATTTTCTCACACCCCAAATCGTCACTTGGAGAGCTAGGCGCGGGTCGCGTTTCTCCGGACGATCAGGCCCAGGGCGAACGAGAGGGCGAACAGCGTCGTGCCTAGTGATAACCACATTGCACGGCCGCCGCCAGCGCCGATCTCGATCGAGACCGTGTTGCCCAGCGCGAGTTCGATGGCCTGGCCAAGCTGCATGACGCCGGCGTGGTTGACCTGAATCTCGATGTAGGTCTGGCCGTCTACGTCCACCGTGCGCCGACTCTCGGGCGCCATCCACCCGACTACGTTATCGGCCGGGTACCAGCCTTGGTGGCTGGTGGTTTCGCTGTAGTAGTAGATGTCGAGGGCGTCCGCGCTGACACCTGCCGGTACCGGCAGTTGCAAGGTCAACGGTTCGGCGAAGACGCCGGCCGGCTGCACGCGGTATACCGACGACTGCGGCGCGGCGATCACTTCGGGAAGAGCCTCAATACTGTCGACCTCGACCAACTCGGGTACGTTGTCCAGCGCCTTGTCCGCGGCGATGAGGAAATCCTTGGACAGCGGGCCGATGATGTCGCCATCGACGGTGACGGCGCCTACGGTCAAGGTGACGCTTTCACCCGGTGCAAAGGGTTCCCCGGGCTCGAAGACCACCCAGCCGTCGTTCTCGGCGTCCGCGGCCAGCCAGGCGCCGCCGGAGGCGAACCAGCCGCCGCCCTCGGCCACGGCCCAGGCGGACTCGGGGTCGATGGCGGCTTCGGCCGTCACACGCACGGCCAGTGAAGCGGTTGCGGCAGCCTTGGCGAGGGGAGAGTCCTCGACGCTCAACGGCATCGAAGGCTCGGAGATTTTCTCGTCGAGGCGCTTGAAGAGCTGCCCGCAGATTCCGCCAGGTTCGTCGATGGCCGACTCGAGCAGGAAGGTCACGGCGATCTGTTGGCCGAGGACGGTGGTCACGTTGCGTGTCTGCGGGGCGTAGTCCTGCGCCGAGACGGTCAGCGTGTAATCGCCCGGCCGCACGTTGGTGAAGGTGTAGAGTCCGTCCACGCTGCTGGTGAGCACCCGGCCCGGCGGGTCGAGGCGGACCGAGGCGTCGAGAATTGGGTCGAGGGACTCGGAGTCGCGCACGCTGCACACGATTGTGGAGCGCTGCTCGAAGTATTCGAACGCGTCCACCGCGGTGACCGCGCCACCCAGCGTGGTGACGGTTACGTCGACCCATTCCGCGGTGGTGTGGGCGGGCGTCAGTATTTCGATCTCCGTGTCAGTGACATTGACGATCGTAGCGGCTGCGGTGTTGAATTCCACCGATTGCGCCGTTGCGAGCGCAGTGCCCTGGACCAACACGGTGTCGCCGCCGGAGATGTGTCCTTCGTCTGGCGACAGGGCGCTGATGGTGGGCACGCCCAGGTACTGATAGGCGTCTTCCACCCGGTGTACGCCGGTCGTCGTGGTGACCTCGACGGCTACGAAGCCCGGAGCGTTGGGCGGCGCAACGACTTGCAGGCGCGTTTCTTCGGCCGACAGGATCTGTGCGGCCACGCCGCCGAAGGTGATGGAGCGGGTGAGGGCCAGGTTGCGTCCACGCACGGAGAGCACCTCGCCGCCGACGGCCTTACCCACGCTCGGGGTGATGGCGCCCAGTTCGGGCGGTCCCGGCGGTTCGACGAACATGAATCCGGCTACGGCGACCACATCGCCCATTGGCGTGGTGACGTGCACGTCGACAACGCCGCGTTCGTGAGGCGGGGTAAGTACCTCGAGCACCGTGTCGGAGGCACCGACAATCGTGGCCGCTTCGCCGCCGAATGTGACGGCGGTTGCCTCCGCGAGGCGTCCACCGAGGATGTCCACCGCCTCGCCGCCGAGGATGGTGCCCTTGGCGGGGCTCAATTCGCCCAGGAACGGGATCTGACGGAAGACGGCCTGCACGTTTTTGTCGTCGTCCATGGTGATGACGGTGGGATTGGCGCCGCCTTGCAGGTCGCCCTGCCACTGATCGAACACCCAGCCCTCGGCGGGGGTCGCGATCAGGGTGATCTGCTTGCCCTCCGCATAGACGTACGCGCCTGGCGGCGGGTTGACGGTGTTCACGCCGCCGCCGCCGATGATATTGCCGATCGTGAGCGTATAGGTGACCGGAGCGGCGGCGAACACCGCCGTGATGGTCTTGTCGCCGTCCATGGTGATGGAGGTCGGGTTGGCTTCTCCGGTGAGGTTTCCCTTCCAGTGGTCGAACACCCATCCGCTTTGCGGTGTTGCCGACAGGGGCACTGGCGTGCCTTCGAAATAGCGGTAGAAACCGGCGGCGGGTTGAATCGTGCCGTTGCCCTCGACAACCGTGGCCAAGGTGTAGTCGAAACCGTCTTCCACGAAGACGGCGACCACGTTCTTCGGTCCGTCCATGACGATGGTGAACGGGTTGGCCGCGCCTGGAGGCACGTCGCCCTCCCAGCGATCGAACACCCAGCCCAGTTGGGGAATGGCGTCGATGCTGACCGGGGTGTTCTCGGTGTACTCGCCGTTCTCGCCCACCGGATCGACCTGGACGTCACCGCCGCCTATGGTGCTGGTCGTCAGCGGATAGAGCGGGCCTCGTTCCACGAAGAAGGCCGTGACGGTCTTGTCCGCGTTCATGACCAGTGTGATGGGGTTCAGGCCGGCCTGCGCGAGGTCGATGTCGCCTTCCCAGTGGTCGAACAGCCATTCGTCGTCCGGGAAGGCCGTGATCAGTACTTCAGCGCCTTCGCTGTAGTCCGTCTCGCCGGTGGGCGTGGTCGTGCCATTGCCGCTCACATCGACCGTCAGTGTATAGGCGCCGGCTGCTTCGAGGAATACGGCCGTGGCGCGCTTATCCGCGTCCATCGTGACCACGACGGGGTTGTCGGTTGCCGTCACATCGCCTTCCCATCGATCGAACACCCAACCTTCCGCCGGGGTGGCCGTCAGCGTGACTTCGGTGCCCTGTGAATAGGCGCGGGTGCCGGCCGGCGGCTCCACGGAGCCTTCGCCGCGTACCGCGGTGGTCAACTGATAGGTTTGCCCGTGCTGATCGCAGGTACCGTCGAATTCCACGAGCACCTCGCGCTCGATGAGCGAGGGGATGTCGAAGCAGAGATTCTCCTGGCTCAACTGGTTGCCGCGCAGGTCGACGCGATCCTGCACAAGGGGGCTCCCCGTCGGTCCGAGACCCGTGTTGGCGACCAGCGCGCTGATGTCGCTGATCTTGTTGTTCGTGAGCGACAGCACGGTGAGATCCGGCAGACCCGCCAGCGGCGACAGGCCCGTGATCAGGTTGTCGCCGAGGATCACCACGGCCAGATCCGTGAGGAACGTCAGCGAGGTGATGTCGCTGACCATGTTGCCCGACGCGTCCACGAATACCAGGTCCTTCATGCCCTGTACCGGCGTGAGCGACGAGATCTGGTTGTCCCACAGTCCCAGGCGCATGACTTTGGTCAGATTCGTGACGGGCGTGATGTCGCTGACCATGTTGCCGCCGATGTCCAGTTCGATCAACTCGCGGAAGTCGTCGACGATCCCGATGTTGGCGATTTGGTTGTTGCTGAGGGTGAGTCGGCGCAGGTTGCGCATCAACCGGAGATCCTCCAAAGCGGCGTCATCCAGTTGGTTGTCGTGCAGGAACAGGGCCAGCATCCCGCCCAGATTCTCGATACCGCTGAGGCTCGTCAGCTCATTGTCTTGCAGTTCCAGGTAGCTCAGGCCGTACAACTCGTGGATAGGCGTCAAGTCGCTGATGCGGTTGCCCGCCAGATACAGGGAAGTGATCTTGCCCAGTCCCGACAGTGCGGTGAGGTCGCTGATGCGGTTGCCGCCCAGCAGCAGCATTTCCAGGTTGATGCACGCTTCCAGTCCCTTGAGATTCTCGATGCCCTTATCGGAAGCGTCGAACGCTTCCAGCCGCGCCAGGTCGACGTCATAGAGATCATCCAGCGGCGAGAGGCCCAGGAACAACAGCAGTTGTTTCTTGAGGTTCGGGTCGGGCACGTCGACCAGCAGGCGGCCGCATTCACCTTCGGAGTACACGGTCACTTCGAGCGCCTCGAGCGCGGGAATGATGGTGCATAGGCCTTCCTGGTTGATGAGGTTACCCGTGACGTTGAGGATATCGCCTGCGCCCAGCGCCGGGTGGCCCGACAGCGGGGAGAGATCAACGAGCTTGTTGTCGTGGAAGAACAGGAAACGTAATTCGAGGAGGCCGGCCAGCGGTGAGAGGTCGGAGATCTGGTTCTCCCACATGTAGATGTCGCGTAACGCAGGGAGCGAAGCGAGCGGAGCGATGTCGTCGATGGCGTTGCCGTACAGGTACACTTCGACGAGGTCGGTGCAGTACTCGAGCCCGGTGAGGTCTTCGATGCCCCGGAAAGTCGCGTTGAGCGAAGTGAACCCTACGCCGACGAGATCGGTGTCCTCGATGGGGCCCGATGGCTTTCCGATCGTGGTACGGATGGCCTGCTCGAGGCTGACATCGGGAAAGGTCACCTCGAACGCTTGCACCTGACTCGGGATCACGATTGCCGCGATGGCCAGCAACACCACGCCCGACAAGCCTTTACAGTCCATTAACGCTCTGCGCATTGCTGTCTCCTCGTTCCTGAACGCCTAGAGCCCCCCGTAGCGTTTCGCGCATTCCTACCAAAGGGTCGGCCTTACTGCGAGTTTACGTTTTCTGATGTAATTTGTAAAGAGATTTTACCCTAAGTCGCCCTTTCAACACCAGTTAAATCGACGCAATCGGACCCCAACAGAGACTGTTTGGTCCCTGTTTTTGGGTTCGGGCCTCTCCGTCGAGGGGGAGCGCAGGGCAGGTTACTGAGGAAACGATCGCCAGGCGGCGCGGTAGGATGAAGGATGTAGTACACGGCAGTAGTCTGGAGGATTCTTGTATGACAAAGAGCGCAAACGCCCGGAATATGCTGTTGATGACCGCTGTGATCGTTGGTTTTGGACTGGCCGGTATGGGATGTTCGCCAACGATCCCGTTCGCGTTCGACATCTCTATCAACTTGGGAACGTATGACTTGAGTGCCCTGCAGGTCTACGCGGGGCTGTTCGCCGGGGCCGAGATTCCCGAGGATTTCGAGGCGCCTGCGTTACCCGTGTGCAACTTGCCCACACAGGAGGAGATCCGGGAGCTGGTGAGCGAAGCCGCTGGCGATTGGGTGGCTAACCTCATTCATCTCAAGGCGATGAACCTGGTTGCGACCGAACTCACGGCCATATCGGGCGATTTCGACGACCTCACGTACCTCTCGTTGCAGTGGCAACCCAAACCGTTGGGTGGTGTGGCCCAGCCCTCCGTGAACCTCGGCACGGCCGATTCGGCGTTGGGGCTTGGCACGCAAATCCTGTTGGGGCCGCCTGTTCCGGTGGATTTCCTGGCACTGATCGAGGATGACGCCGCCAACCCGGCGACGGAGTGTGCTTCGTTGGGCATCGACGTGGACGGCGTCGTGCCCAGCACCGTCCCCGTGATGGCGGTGACGGTCACGTTGAACGTCGTTGGCGAGGTCCGGCTGCGCTGACCGGCTGCCGCGGCCCATTCTTAGATGACTTGACGGTTGGTGCGGGGGGGCGCACAATGGGGCGAGAGGTGTTGCTTCGTGACCGTCCAATGTGAATTGTGCCCCAAGAACTGCGTGATCGCGCCTGGCCAGAGCGGTGAGTGCCGGATCCGGGTGAATGTGGACGGGCAACTGCTGGCGGTCACCTGCGGGTACCCGTGCTCCGTGCACGTGGATCCCGTCGAGAAGAAGCCGCTGTACCATTTCCTGCCCGGGTCGAGCATTCTGTCCATTGCCACCGTTGGCTGCAATCTGCACTGCAAGAATTGTCAGAACTGGGAGATCTCGCAGGAGGATCCGGAAAATGTGCGGGCACGCGAGTTGCCGCCCGCCCTGTTGCCCGAACTGGCCCGCCAGCAGGACTGTGAATCGGTGGCCTACACCTATACTGATCCCTGCGCCTACTATGAGTATGCGCTCGACGGTTCAATCGCCGTGCGCGATGCGGGGCTCCGGAATGTGTTGGTGACGGCGGCCTACTGCAACCAGGAGCCCTGGAAACGCTTGTGCGCGTACACGGATGGCGCCAATATCGACATCAAATCGATATCGGACCAGTTTTACCGGGACATCTGCTCGGGCCGCCTGGCTCCGGTGTTGAATGCGTGCGTGGCGGCGAAGTCGATGGCGGTGATGGTGGAGATTACCAATCTGGTGATCCCAACGCTCAACGATTCGGACGATGATCTGCGCGAGTTGTGCCGCTGGATCGTCGAGAATCTAGGCAAGGATACGCCGCTGCACTTCTCGCGGTTTTTCCCCCACTACCAGATGCGCAATCTCCCGCCGACGCCGCCTGAAACGCTCGACCGTGCCAGGGCCATCGCGCTGGCGGAGGGGTTGTACTACGTTTACATCGGCAACCTGTCGCGGCCGGAGGCCGAGCACACGTACTGCCATTCCTGCAAGGCGGTCTTGGTGAAGCGCCGAGGCTACCGGGTACTGGAAAACACGGTTCGCGCGGGGGCCTGTCCCCAATGCGGCACGGAGGTCTACGGCGTATGGCAATGAAACGCAGGAGCTTTATCGAGGCGGTGATCGCCGCCCCATGGGTGTGGCTGGCGGCATGCGTGGCGCCGCGCCGCTGGCGCGAGGCGGTGCGATCACGGCATTATCCCGGACCGGTGGCGCCGCTCGACCCGGCTGAGATCCGGCGGCGGGGCCGGTGGGCGGGGTGATTGATCGAGGGTGATGCGATGCGGCGGCAACAGCGGGAGCACAGGGTTGGGGCGGCTAGTGTGGCGCGATTCGTGACGGTTTGGACGTTTATGGCGGTCGCGATCTCTTGCCGCGAGGAGGTGGCCGCCCGGGAACCGGAGGCCGGACCGGTGAAGCGCGTGCTGACGTCCGCCTTGGCGGGGCGTTGGTATACGGACGACGCGGCGGAGCTTTCCGAGGAACTGGACGGATACCTGGACTCGGTGGATGCGGAGCCGTTGGCGAACGTCCATGCGCTGATCCTGCCTCACGCGGGATACCGCTACTCCGGGCAGGTGGCCGCGTACGGTGTCAAACAGTTGGCGGGCCAGTCGTTCAAACGGGTCGTGGTGCTGGGGCCATCGCACCGTTTGCGGATGGCCAACCGGGCGAGCGTGCCGTCGGCCACGCACTATGCGACGCTGCTCGGCGAGGTCCCTCTCGACCTGGACTTCATCGCCGCTCTCAAACGTCATCCCCAGTTCGTGACGGTGCCTGAAGCCCACGATGGCGAGCACAGTGTGCAGATCGAGGTGCCGTTACTGCAACGGGCGCTGGGCGCGTTCACGCTTGTGCCGATTGTGGTCGGCCAGCTTGACGCGGACACCGCGCGCGCGATGGGCGGGATTGTGAAGGGACTGTTGGGGCCGGACACGCTCGTCGTAGTCAGCAGCGACTTCGTCCACTATGGGTCGCGGTTCGACTACGTGCCGTTCAAGGACGACGTGGCGGAGAACCTGAAGAAGCTCGATCTGGGCGCATGGGAGTTTATCGAGCGGCGCGATGTGGCCGGGTGGTATGACTACATTGACGAGACGGGCGCGACCATATGCGGCAGGCACGCGATTGCCGTGTTGCTGCCCATGTTGCCGGACGACTCATCCGCCCATCTGCTCCGCTACGACACGTCGGGCCACATTACCAATGACTGGAGCAACTCGGTAAGCTACCTGAGCATCGCGTTCAGGTGTACGTGGGAAAGGGGAACACCGATGGAAGCCGAGAAGCCGGACACCGCCACTCTCTCCGAGGACGAGAAGAAGCAGTTGCTGTCCTTAGCGCGGGGGACGTTGGAGTACTATGTCGAGCATGACCGCATGCCCAAGCCGGCGGATCTGGGGGTAGCGATCACGGCGGGAATGGAGCAGGTGATGGGCGCGTTTGTGACGCTGCACGAGCACGGACGGCTGCGCGGCTGCATCGGCGAGATCTTCCCGCGGCGCCCGTTGTACGAGGCCGTCATGGACCACGCCGTGAATTCCGGCATGCGCGACCATCGGTTCACGCCAGTTGTGGCCGAAGAACTGCCCTTGCTGCACTACGAGATCTCCGCGTTGACGGTTCCCGAACCTGTCGCTTCCTATGAAGACATCGAGATCGGACGGCACGGCATGGTGATCGAGAAGAACGGGCGTACGGCGGTGTTCTTGCCCCAAGTCGCCCCGCAACAGGGCTGGGACATCGCCGAAACGCTCACTCAGTTGTCGCGTAAGGCCGGACTGCCCGGCGATGCCTGGAAGGAGGGGGCGGCGTTCACGGTTTTCGAGGCCATCGTGTTCGAGGAGGCGCAGTAGGACGTGGGCGGAAGATCCCGAACGCCGGGTGGCGTATTGTGGCGCGCCCGAAGTGCTTGGGTGCTCGAAAGATACGCTCAGCCACGCCGCCACCAAGCGGGTGAGAAGCGACAACGCTATGCGACGTAAATGCTGCCGCCCGAAGGGTTCTGGCCGAACTCCTAGGCCTATCAGATGATTGGGGGAAGGGGAGTCTCGGCGGAACGGCCGGCGGGCCGGATGATCGCGGTCGCGGGGCTGGGCTTCTTCGCGCTTGTCGCGCAGACGCTGTTGTTCCGCGATTTCTTCACGGTCTTCGAAGGCAGTGAGCTGGGGGTGGGCGCCTTCTTTGGTTCGTGGTTCATCTGGGTGGCGTTGGGGGCGTTGGCGGGGCGGATACCGTCGCGCTTACACGACGCGGCCGCCGGGCATGTGCGCGTGTTGGCCTTGCTGTACATTCCCGCCTTCGTCTTGCAGCACAGCGTCGTGTTGCACACGCGCGAACTGGCCGGGGTCGAGGCCTACGAACTGTTTCCCTTCGCCCCGATGCTGATTGCGTCCTTCGCGGTGAACGCCCCAACCAGTTTTCTCACCGGGTCGTTGTTCGCGCTCGCGTGCCGGTGGGTGGCGGAGCAATCGAAGCATGCCGTATCGCGCGTTTATATCAGCGAGACGCTGGGGGCATGCGCGGGTGGAGTGTTCGTGACGGTGCTGCTCGTGTGGGGACTGCCGGGCGAGGCCGTGTTTGCGGCGGCGGCTTGGGCTCTGTGCGCGGTCCTGGGCGTTTCGGCGATGCTGACCGGTTGCCGCCTCCGCGCGGGGCTGGCGATTATGGCCGTAGTGGGGATGCTTGGGGCTGGGCTGTTCTGCGGCGGCGTGGGTGCGCGCTGGGCGGACTACGAGCAGCGCGCGGCCTGGTCGCGGTTGTTACCGGCGGAACAATACGGCGGGAGCTTCTCGACGGCGCAGTCGCGGTATCTGTACGGCTGGCGTGAGAATCAACTCATGGTGATCTCGGGCGGCGGCGTGAGCGAGACGTTCCCCGGGGATGATCAGGCGGGGGCGGTCGTCGCGTTGCACATGGCGCAGCGGCCCGAGGCGCGCAACGTGTTGGTGTTCGGCGAAAACGCCCTGGGCATTTGCGCGGCGTTCAAGATGCTTCCGCAGATCCAGCACGTGACCTGGCTGCATCCGGATCGGGCCTATCCCAGGACGTTGATGGAAGCGTTGGCGGACGAGGGAAGATCCGCGGCCGGGCCGGACGAGATTCCCCAAAAGGACATTCGCACGTTTGCGCGTGAAACGCAGCGCCGGTTCGATCTGATTGTCTTGAACTTGCCCGACATGACGACGCTCGTGCTGAACCGCTACGCCACCGTGGAGTTTTTCACGCTGATGGCGTCGATTCTGGAGACAGATGGACTTGTGTCCGTGCGGGTGTCGGGGGGCGAGAACTATGTCGGCGGCGAGCTGGCGTTGCTGGGCGCTTCGATGCTCGACACGCTCGATGCGGTGTTTCTGAAGACGATCCTGACGCCTGGTGAGGACACGTGGTTCCTGGCTGCGAACGGCGGCGGCCTGATGGAGCGCCCGGAGTGGCTGGCGCGGCGCTATGCGGGGATCGAGGGCGCCAGTGCGGTGTATCCGCCGGAGGGTGTTCGCGGGTTGTACCGGCCGGGCCGGGCGGCGTTCCAGATGGACGCGTACCGCGCGGCGATGGCCGAGACGCCGCGGAATCTGCTGCGTAACACTGATCGCTCGCCGAAGGCGCTGGCGTATAACCTGTTGCTGGCTGTTAAGCAGGCCGAGTGGCGGCGGTTGGCCCGGTCGCTGCCTGCGTTGTGGCGGGTGGGACCCTGGCTGTTGGCTGGGCCGGTACTGCTATACGCCCTGCTGCGTCTGGTGTTTTTGCTCAAGACACGGTGGACGACGGGTGACGACGGCGTGACCGATTTGAAGTTCCTGGTGTTTACGATGGGTGTGGCGAGCATCTCGCTGAGCATCGTTCTCATGTTTCTGTATCAAGTGCAGTTCGGGACGTTGTTCCTGCACATGGGTGTCATTACGGCGCTCTTCATGGCTGGTTCGCTTGTCGGAGCGATGGGAAGCGCGCGCTTCCTCACGCGATGGCCCCGGGGGCCGCTGTTGGTGTGCCTGACCGGTCACCTGTTGCTGTTTGGGGGCGTGGCCTTGCTGCCCGGCGCCGCTTCGCGCGGGACGTACGCCGGACTGTTCGCGCTGTGCGGTGCGTTCACCGGCGTGTACTTTCCTATCGCGGCGGCGCGGCTGGCGGCGGCCGGGGCGCCGGTGCGTGCGAGCGGTGCGGGACTCGAGATGCTCGACCATCTCGGCGGAGCCGTGGGGGCTTCGCTGACGGGATTGGTCCTGCTGCCGATGTGGGGCGCCACGGCGGCCCTGGGCGTGCTGGCCCTGTTGGTGGGCGTCAACGGTCCCTTGCTGGCATTGAGCCGGACACCCAAGACGCGGGGAGACGCGTTTGACCGCCTGGTGCGTCCAGCCGCCTACGCGACCGCAGGGGTGGCCATCTATCTGCTGGGTGTGTCGGCCGCGGTGGCACATGGCGAGCCGGCCACAATGGGCGATCCGGTGGTCGATGCGGCGCGCACCATGGCGGGGGCCACCGAACTGGAGTCCAAGGAAGCTGTGCTGCCGGATGGGACGGCGGTGGTCTACTTCGCCGTGACCGAGTCCGACGACCGCGCCAAGGGCTATGTGTTCCCCTGCGACCCGTGGGCGTCGAAGGTGTACGGTTATCTTGGCCCTATTCAACTCGCGGCCTACACCGACGCGCAGGGCGTGCTGCTGGATTATGCGGTGTTGCGTTCGTATGAGACGCCATCTTATCTGTACCACGTGGAATCGTTTCACGACCGCTTGATGGGAGCGAGTCTGTTCACCGCGGGGCCATTCGACGGCGTGGACGCCGTCAGCGGGGCAACGATCACCGACGTGGCGATTCGCAGGACGCTTACGTTGGCGGGGCAGGGCTTTGCCCGGGACGTGCTGGGCGTGAACGGCGAACTCGAGCCTGCACCCGCGCCAAGCGCGGCCGACTTCTTTGGTAGCACCGGCTTTCGTGATTTCGCCGTGTTGGCCGCACTCACGCTCGCCGCCATACTCCACCGGTATCGGCCCCGTGTGTGGTCGCGGCGCGCGATCCTGCTGACGAGTCTGTTGGCGGCGGGCCTGTGGCTCAACCTGCAGTACTCGACGCAACAGGTGATATCCCTGGCGGGATTGACCCTGGGCGGTGTGGTGCTCAATGGCCCCTTCTTTCTATTGGTCGTTGTGCCGGTGGTTGTGGTCCTGTTCGGGAATGTGTACTGCGGGTACGTGTGTCCCTTTGGCGCGCTGCAGGAGCTTGTGGGCGACCTGGCGCCCAAGCGTCTGCGCGGCGGTGTCGACAAGCAAGCTTGGCGCTACGGCCGGGCGGTGAAATATGGGCTGCTGTTCCTTGTGTTGGCCGCCTTCGCGCTCACGCGCGACTATGGCCGTCTCGAGGCCGACCCCCTGGTCAGTGTGTTCGGCATGGCTCGGGAGCGGCCCGTCGTCATCATCGTTGTGTTGAGCGTGGCGCTTTCGCTCTTCTACAAGCGCTTCTGGTGCCGGAATCTGTGCCCGGCGGGGGCGTTTCTCTCCTGGCTGAACGGCGCGCGGCTCCTGGGGCGCCTGATCCCCCGGCGTTACCCGGAGCGGTGCGACCTGGGCGTGCGGAGCAATGCCGAACTGGACTGCATCATGTGCGACCGCTGCGGCTGGACGCGCCCGGAGACCTCCCGAAGCAGGCGCGTGCTGATGGTCCATGGCGTGTGCGTGGCGGCGGCCGCGGCGATCTTCGCGGGCGCGATGTTCTCAGGAGAGCCCCCGGTCGAGGCGGGATCGGCCGTGCCCGGCATCGGCGAAGCCGATGTGCCCACGGGGGCCGGTCAAGCGCGTGACGTGGACGCGGAACGTATCCGGACACTGATCGACCAAGGCCACCTGTCCGGCCGCGAGGCCGAGTACTATGGGCCGGTATCCGCCGACGGCCCGGCGCCGGACATGCCTTGATCCAGGCGCCTCCATCGGACTAGACTCTGGCCTTTACGAACCCCGTTGGAGAAACCATGATCGATCTGCTCAAGCACGGTGAGAAAATTCTGTCGACGGCGTTGGCCAACGGCGGAGGACTCGCGGAGATATTTCTAGAAGACACGTCGCGCACGTCGATTCGTTTCGAAGACGGCAAGGCGGAGCGTGTGGTCTCGGGGCGGGATCTCGGCGCGGGCATTCGCATTCTGACGGGCGACCGTACCCTGTTCGCCCACACCAATGACGTGTCGCTGGCCGGATTGATCCAAGCCGCGAAGACGGTGGCCGGGGGCGCAAGCGAGGAACGCGGCACGTATTCCTTCGACTTCCAACCCGAGCGTTTTGAAATGCCGGTGGGCGTGGCGCCAGGAAGCGTGTCCACGCCTCAGAAGCTCGGCCTGATCACGGCGGCCGACAGCGCCGCGCGCGCGTTCGACGGACGCGTGGTGCAGGTCAAGGTCATGTATGGCGACTCCGTGCGCCGTGTCCTGATTGTCAACTCCGACGGACGTTTCGTGGAAGATGTCCGCCCGCAGATTATCCTGATGGTCGAGGCCGTGGCCGCCGATGGGAGCGTGATCCAGACCGGCCGTCGCCCGCTGGGGGGCGCTTTGGGTTTTGAACTGTTCGACGAGACCGATCCGCAGGACATTGCCGAGGCCGCGGCCAGGCAGGCGTGCCTCATGCTCGACGCGCAACCGGCGCCCACGGGACAGATGCCCGTCGTCATCGGCAGCGAAGCGGGCGGCACGATGATCCACGAAGCGGTCGGCCACGGACTTGAAGCGGATCACATCGACAAGGGCATGTCCAAGTACTGCGGGCGTCTCAACGAGATGATTGCCGTGCCCGAGGTTACCGTGGTCGACGACGCCACCCTGGCGCGCAAGCGCGGCACGTTCAACGTCGATGACGAAGGCACGCCTGCACAGCGGACGGTGCTGATTGACCAGGGCCGCCTCGTGAGTTTCCTGCACGACCTCAAGTCGGCGCGCAAGATGGAGATCGCGCCCACGGGCAACGGCCGGCGGGCGTCCTACCAGGACAAGCCGATCCCTCGCATGACGAACACGTTCATTGCGCCCGGCGATGCCGATCCCAAGGAAATACTCGCTTCGACGGACAAGGGGCTGTATGTGCGCAAGATGGGCGGTGGCCAAGTCGATCCGTTGAACGGCGATTTCGTGTTCGAGGTCAGCGAGGGCTACCTGATCGAGAACGGCGTGGCCGAAACGCCCGTGCGTGGCGCGACGCTCATCGGTAACGGCCCGGATGTGATTCAGAATATCGAGTTGGTGGGTAACGATCTCGGTTTCGACATAGGCACGTGCGGGAAGGGCGGCCAAGGCGCGCCCGTCAGCGACGCCCAGCCCACTATCCGCATCCGCGAACTAACCGTCGGCGGCACGGCACAATAACCTGCTACGAGAAGCCGGCCGTTCCGGCGAGCGTTCCGGTTTCAACAATCGTGCTTGTCCTGTTATCCTGCCGGAAAAGGACATGAGGAGGGCCCACCACCATGCGCGTTTTCCTGATAGCGTCGTTGAGCATTGCTGCGCTGATGTCCGTTTCGTCGGCTGAGGAGGTGCAGAAGGAAGACGTTGCCTACGGCGGCTGGCCCCGCTGCATCCGGCTCTCGAACGGCACGATCGAACTGATCGCTACCACCGACGTCGGCCCGCGCATCATCCGGTTCGGATTCGTCGGCGGGCAGAATCTCTTCAAGGAATATACGGAGATGCTCGGTAAGACCGGCGGCGACGAATGGCGCATTTATGGCGGCCATCGTCTTTGGCATGCGCCCGAGGTCCAGCCGCGTACGTACTGGCCCGACAACTACCCGGTGGATGCGAAGTGGGACGGAAAGACGCTCACGCTCACCGCGCCTCCGGAAACGAGCAACGGCGTGGTCAAGGCGATCGAGGTCACCATGGATCCGAACAAGGCCGAGGTACGGGTGCTGCACCGGATCGAGAACGTGGGCGAGTGGGATATCGAGTTGGCGCCGTGGGCGTTGACGGTGATGGCGCAGGGCGGCGTCGCGATCTATCCCCAGGAACCCGCCGGGGACCATAGCGCCAACCTGCTGCCGGCGCGCCCGATGGTGCTGTGGGCTTACACGGACATGGCCGACCCGCGATGGACGTGGGGCACGAAGTACATACAACTTCGCCAGGATGCAACGGTCGAAGGGCCGCAGAAGTTCGGTGTGCTCAACAAATGCGGCTGGGTGGCCTATGCATTGAAGGGCGAGTTGTTCTTGAAGAAGTACGACGTCGATCCCGATGCCCGGTATCCGGACTACGGCTGCAACACGGAATCTTACACCAATGCCGATATGCTCGAGGTCGAGACGCTCGGCCCGCTGACGACACTCGCCGCCAACGGCGGTCAGACTAAACACACCGAGGTATGGTCGCTTCATCGCGTCGAGGTGGGGACGAGCGATGAGACGATCGACGCGGCGGTGTTGCCACTCGTTAAGTAGACCAACGAAGAAAAGGAAAAGGACTTATGTACAACGGACTGAATCTTAGCCTGGGTAACCTCTGCCTGCTGTCCGACGCGAAGACGCGCTCGATCTCGCCCGAGAATTTCACGGGTGAAAAGGGCAAGGGCGGCATGGCCACCGAAGGCACCGGCGCCAAGTGCGCGCGCGACCTTGGGCAAGGCTGGAAGATCTCGCCGAGCGTCGCCGTCAAGGCCGGCGAGGTCTTCGAACTGGCCGTCATCGAAGGCCCGGGGGCCATCCAGCAGATCTGGATGACGCCCACCGGCAACTGGCGCTTCAGCATCTTGCGCATCTACTGGGACGGCGAAGAAGAGCCGAGCGTGGAATGCCCTATCGGCGATTTCTTCGGGATGGGGTGGGGACAGTACGCCCATCTGAACTCGCTGCCCGTCTGTGTCAACCCCGGCAGCGCGTTCAACTGCTATTGGGAGATGCCGTTCCGCAAGCACTGCCGCATGACGTTCGAAAACGTGGCCGACGAAGACATGACGCTCTATTACCAGATCAACTATGCCCTTACGGAGGTGGCCCAAGACGCCGCCTACTTCCACGCGCAGTGGCGGCGCACCAATCCGCTCGAGTACCTGGACGTGTACACTATTGTCGACGGCATCCAGGGTAAGGGCCAGTACGTAGGCACCTACATGGCGTGGCAGGTCAACAGCACTGGGTGGTGGGGCGAAGGCGAGATCAAGTTCTTCATGGACGGCGATGACGAGTATCCCACGATCTGCGGCACGGGTACGGAAGACTACTTCTGCGGCTCCTACAACTTCGACCGCAACGGCCAGTACACCGAGTTCTCGACGCCGTTCGCGGGGCTGCCGCAGGTCATCCGTCCCGACGGCACCTATCAATCGCAGCAGCGCTTCGGTCTCTACCGCTGGCACATCATGGACCCGGTCCGTTTCGAGAGCGACCTGAAAGTCACCATGCAGGCGCTGGGCTGGCGTTCCTACGGCCGCTACCTGCCACTGAAGGACGACATCGCCTCGGTGGCCTACTGGTACCAGGCCGAGCCCCACGGCGCGTTCCCGAAACTGCCGGAGCGTGACCTCCTGGAGAACATCTAATGGCCCGAACGCCGGAGTCCCGCGGAGCGGGGACGTATTGCGGCGCGCCAGAAATGCCTGGTTACTGGTAACTTGCGCCACCAGGAAATTATGGGATGATTTGATCAATGACTAATGGACTGAATATGGGACTCGGCAATCTTTCCCGCCTTTTCGGGGGGGTCACCCGCTCGCTGTCGGCCGAGAACATCAACGGAGAAAAAGGACGCGGCGGCATGGCCACCGAAGGACGCGGATCTTTCAACGCCCGCGGCCTCGGCGGGCGTCCGTGGAAAGTGTCCCCTGCCGTCGACATCGAAGCCGGCGACACCTACCTCATGGCCGATGTGGACGGCCCCGGCGCCATCCAGCAAGTCTGGATCACGATCACGAAGGCTTGGCGTCACAGCGTTCTCAGAATCTACTGGGACGACGAAGACACGCCCAGCGTCGAAACGCCGATCGGTGATTTCTTCGGCATGGGCTGGCAGGAATACGCCCATCTCAACTCCATTCCCGTGACGGTGAACCCCGGCAGCGCCTTCAACTGCAACTGGGTGATGCCGTTCCGCAAACACTGCAAGATGACCATCGAGAATCTCGGCGACGAGAAGATCACCCTCTTCTATCAGGTGAACTACGCCCTGGCCGAGATCCCCGATCGCGCCGCCTATTTCCATGCCCAGTTTCGGCGCACCAACCCGTTGCCCTACAAACAGGACTACACCATCGTCGATGGTATCCAAGGCAAGGGACACTACGTCGGCACGTACATGGCGTGGCAGGCTAACAACAAGGGCTGGTGGGGCGAAGGCGAGATCAAGTTCTTCATGGACGGTGACCAGGAGTTTCCCACCATCTGCGGCACCGGTACGGAGGACTACTTTTGCGGTTCGTATAACTTCGAGCCCAATTGGCAGGTGACGGGTTTCCTCGGGAATTACAAGGAGTTCTCGACGCCCTACGCCGGCCTGCATCAGGTCATCCGGCCCGACGGCACGTTCAACTCGCAACAGCGTTTCGGCATGTATCGCTGGCACGTCATGGATCCAATCCGTTTCGAGGAGGATCTGCGCGTCACGATGCAGGCGTTGGGCTGGCGGTCCAACGGACGCTATCTGCCGTTGCAGGACGACATTGCCTCGGTGGCCTATTGGTATCAGGCCGAGCCGCACGCGCCGTTCCCCCAGTTTCTCCATCGCGACGACCTGGAAGTGATCTGAGATGCCCCAACGCCCGCTCGTCGTATTCGACATCGATGGCACGCTGCTCGAGACGGATCGCGTGACGGTGCCCGCTGTGCAGCGCACCTTCGCGGCCTACGGACTGCCCGAGCCCGATGCGGGGAAGATCTGCTCGTTCTTCGGCGCGCCAGTCAAGGACTACCTGGACTGGCTCGCCGAGCTATGCCCGGAGGGGAAGGTGGACGAGATCGTCGACAAGACCAACCGGCTCGAATTGGACCTGATCGCCGAAGAAGGCCGGCTGTATCCCGGTGTGGAGGCCATGCTGGCCGGTTTGCGCAGTGATGGCTACACGCTGGCCCTATGCTCCAACGGTCCTGAAGACTACGTGGCCGAGTTCGTGCGAGCGTATGAAATGGAGCGATTCGTGAGCGTCGTTCAGGCGCGTGGCGACCGGCCCGAGGGCAAGCGCGTGATGCTCGGCGAGATTCTTGAAGCGCTGCACGAGCGTCCGGTGGTTGTCGTCGGCGATCGTCACGACGACGTCGATGCGGCGCACGCGCATGGCGCCCTGGCGATTGGCGCACGCTATGGGTTCGGGGCGGACGAAGAACTGCGTGAGACCGATGCCCAGGTTGATGCGGCCGATGAAATCGGCATAGTGGTGGCGCGGTTGGTGAAGGGATAGCCCGCACGCCGGGTGGCGCATTGTGGCGCGCGCCACGGCGAAGCTGTTCGGCGATCCGGGAGAACAGCGCACGGGTCGCGGGGAACGGCCCGGAAGTGCAGGCGGCCAAGGCAAGTGCCTGAGATGGCGTGAGATTCGCACGCGCAGCAGAAAGCCGGTGAGATATCCGGGCTAGCTGACTTCGACGCCTGCTTTGGCGAGGGCGCGGCGCAGGTCGTCCGGCGTGAAGGGCTTCTGCAGGCACATCATCGCGCCCAACTCCACGACACGCTGGGAGACGTCGCCATCGTAGTAACCCGTCATCGCGATGATGCGGGTGCCGGTATGCTGCGGGTCGTTCTTGATGCGGCGGCAGACTTCAAATCCGTCGATGCCGGGCAGTCGCAGGTCGAGGAAGACGACGTCGGGACGGAAGGTGGCCACCTGATGGCCTGCGTCGTACCCGTCCATGGCGACTTCGATCTCGAAGGGCGATTGCGAGCGTTCGAGGAAGCGGCGTACGACGGAGATGACGGCCTTCTCGTCGTCGACGATGAGAATACGGACGCCGGAGTCGTCGAGGTCTTCGTGAACGGGAATGCTGTTCTCGCGCAGGAAGGCCAGCAAGTCTTCGCGCCGGATCCGGCGATGTCCGCCGGGGGTCTTGAAAACTCGGATACGTCCCGCCTCGGCCCACTTCCGAATGGTGTCGGCGGTTACGTGGCAATATCTTGCGACTTCTGATGTGCTGAACGACTGTTTGGTTTCCATCGGAACCAGAACCCTAACCGAATTGTACGTGCGTAAGGTGGCTCGACATCTTCAGGATGCAAGCCCTCCTTATCACACTCCCTGGAGGCCCTCCCGATCACGCCCGACGGTCGAGCGCGCCGCATCGCGTGGAGCTGGAGCGGGGATTCGAACCCCGGACCCCGTCATTACGAGTGACGTGCTCTACCAACTGAGCTACTCCAGCAAAAAGAGTGGTGCCAAGGGGCAGAATCGAACTGCCGACACGCGGATTTTCAGTCCGCTGCTCTACCAACTGAGCTACCTCGGCACACGGCGATAGACTACGAAACTCGTCCACAAGAAGTCAAGGACTGGAACTTGCTCCGGCGTCGGCGTGGTCGCAATGGCCCGCTGCGGCGTGGTAAGATCCGAGTTTCTCGAATTGGAGTCGTACCGTGTCTGCAAAACCCTTGGCGCGTCTGGTCCGCAAAGCCCTTGAGGAAGATGTGGGCCTCGGGGATCTCACCACGAATCTCACGGTCCCGGATGATGCCCGTTGCACCGCCACGCTCGTGGCGAAGGCGGCAGGCGTCCTTAGCGGCATCGGAGCTTTTCGTGCGGTTTTTGACCGGCTGAAAACCAAGGTTAAAGGCTGGGATGCCATGGCGGATGGCACGGCGTTCCGCGCAGGCGACTCTATCGCCAGGTTTACCGGTGGCACCCGCGCGGTGCTCACGGGGGAACGCACTGCCATGAACTTTGTGCAGCATTTGTCGGGCGTTGCCACGCTCACGGCCGAGTTCGTTGCCGCCGTGAAGGGCCTTGACGCCACGATTTGCGATACGCGCAAGACGACGCCCCTTTTGCGCGATTCGGAAAAGGCGGCCGTGTTGCATGGGGGCGGGTCCAATCATCGCCATGCGCTGTACGACGGCATGCTGATCAAAGAGAATCACATTGCCGCGGCGGGCGGCATCACGGAGGCCATCGAGAAGGTTTCCCAGGGCGCCCATCATCTTATGAAAATCGAGGTGGAGGTTAGGTCTCTCGATGAGTTGGAGGAAGCGCTGAAGGCCGGGGCGGATGTCATCATGCTTGACAACATGGGCCTTGACACGATGGCCGCGGCGGTGGACGTGGCCGGCGGCTCGTCCGTGCTGCTCGAGGCGAGTGGAAACATCTCGCTGGACACTGTAAGGGCCGTGGCGGAGACCGGCGTCCACATCATCTCGGTGGGGGCCTTGACCCATTCCGCGCCCTCGGCGGATC
>JAACEL010000398.1 GCA_011682535.1 Nitrospiraceae bacterium
ACCGGCACGGGAAAAGAACTGCTTGCGAGGGCGATCCACAATATGAGCGGGCGCAGAGACCGCCCCCTCGTTGTCGTGAACTGCGCCGCTATGCCGTCCGCGCTCATCGAAGGCGAGTTGTTCGGGCGAGAGAAGGGCGCGTATACGGGCGCGATTACAAGGCAGGTCGGCCGCTTTGAAGTGGCGAATGGGTCAACGGTGTTTCTTGACGAGGTCGGCGAACTACCGGTCGAGACTCAGGTGAAACTCCTGCGGGTTCTCCAAGAAGGCCAATTTGAAAGGCTGGGCAGCACGAAGACGACCACGGTGGATGTGCGTGTCATCGCCGCCACCAACCGCAACCTGGAAAAGGCGGTTGAGGAGGGATCGTTCCGCGAGGATCTATACTACCGGCTCAATGTGTTTCCAATCACTATCCCCCCTCTGCGCGAGCGCGGAGCGGATATTCCACCGCTGGCATGGGCCTTCATAAGCGAGTTTGCGGAGAAGATGGGCAAACGAATCGAGAGCGTATCGCGCAGGAGCATGGAGGCCCTGCAAGGCTACCCGTGGCCCGGTAACGTCCGAGAACTGCGCAACGTCATAGAGCGGGCCATGATCCGGGCGACCGGCGCGACGCTTCACGTGCCGGCTCCGAGTCGAAAGCCCGGAGCCGCTGCAAAAGGCATGACGCTCGAAGAGGTCGAACGGGAGCACGTTGTTGGCGTTCTCGAGCGCACGGGCTGGCGCGTCAGCGGCAAGAACGGCGCAGCCGAGATTCTCGGACTTAAACCGACGACTCTTGAGTCCAGGCTTGCCAAGCTGGGCATTCAACGCCCCGGCCGCGCCTCCCGATAATTCGCGACACTCCCGATATCTCGGGGTTCCTTCCTTGGTTTGACTGCGCCTTGATTTTTGCGCATATTCCGCATGTTTCCTTTCTTTTTCGCATCTTACGTGGCCATTTGCGCACGCCTACGAGACCTGGCACGTCACTTGCGTCCATAGCAGTGGAAATTGGAAGTAGCCGGATCGATGCGAGTCGGCGGCGTCAAGGAGATAAGAGATGATGCAAGCTTCTTTAGAGGTCGTTCTTGCGAACAGCCTCCAACAGCAGTTTCTGAGCGTCTTGAGACCTCTACTGGAACCTACGGGCTGTGAAGCGGGCTGCATATGCTGCGTGGTGTGGAAAAGCATTACCGACGAACGGCGCTTTCGCTTCTTGACCGAATGGCGATCGGCGGCGGACCTTAACCACTACCTCGAATCCGGCCGTTTCCGGGAGGTACTGGTTGCGGCCGAGCTTTCGGAGGAAACACCCGTCATTGAGATCCATACCATCTCAGAGACGCGCGGCTTCGAGTATGTTACGGAACTTCTGGACAGTAGGAACGGCGTAGTTGGTCCGGGAAGAGATACCGACCGCGAGGATCCGCAAGGAGGTCATAATGAAGTCCCTGGTGCACATTCTCTACCTCGAGGATGAAGCGAACGACGTGGAACTTGCCGGAGCGCTGCTCTGTCAAGCGAACATCGATTACGAGATGCTCCACGTTGAGACCCGTGATGCGTTTCGCACCGCACTCGAGCAGCAAGCGTTCGACTTGATTCTGGCGGACTATTCACTCCCTTCCTTTGACGGGTTGACCGCCTTGGCCATGGCCAGAAAGCAATGTCCCGAAGTGCCGTTCATTTTGGTATCCGGGCAGCTCGGCGAGGAGTTGGCCATCGACTCCCTCAAGTCTGGCGCGACGGACTACGTCCTCAAACAAAAGCGGGGGCGGCTTGTCCCAGCCATGCGCCGTGCCCTGTGCGAAGCGGAAGAGCATCGGAGGTGCTTGCGGGCCGAAGCTGAATTGCGCCGCTTAGCGGTCGCAATCGATCAGGCGGCCGAGATCATCATTGTGACGGACCCAGAGGGGGCGATTCAATACGCCAATCCGGCCTTCGAGCAAGTGACCGGCTTTTCGCGGGAAGAAGTGGAGGGCCAGAACCCGCATATCCTCAAGAGCGGTAAGCAGGACCGTGCCTTCTACGAAGAGTTGTGGAACACCATCAGCAACGGAGAAGTCTGGTCGGGGCATTTCACCAATATGAAAAAGGACGGCTCTCTTTACGAGGAGGATGCGACCATTTCGCCGGTACGGGACGGTAGCGGCCGAATCATCAACTACGTGGCCGTCAAGCGGGATGTCACCGAGCAAGCGACATTCGAGCGGCGGTTGCGTCAGGCGCAGAAACTCGAAGCGCTCGGGACTTTGGCCGGAGGCATTGCCCACGACTTCAACAACCTCCTCGCCGCTATCATCGGGTACGGTGAGATGGCTGCCGAGCGCTTGGCGGGGGGCAGCCCGGAACAGAGAGACCTAGACCAGGCCCTCAGTGCCGCACATAGGGCCAAGAACCTGGTGCGGCAGATCCTCACTTTCAGCCAGCAACGCGAGCAGGAACGTCAACCAGTGCATCTTCACCTCATTGTCGGAGAGGCACTTGAACTCCTGCGCCCGAGCCTGCCCACCACAATAGAGATTCAGTGCACCCTCGACAAGAATTGCGGCCCCGTCAACGCGGACCCCACGCAGATGCATCAGATCATCATGAACCTGTGCACAAACGCCTACCACGCGATGAAGGAGACTGGGGGTGTTTTGAGTGTGGGCCTTGCGCTCGTGAAGGCCGATGGCGATCTTGTGGACTTGCGCCCCAGTCTTCCCGAGGGGGTTTACGCAAAGCTAACGGTGAAGGATGCGGGCCACGGAATGGATGGGGAGACTACGGAACGTATCTTCGACCCGTTCTTTACCACAAAGGACGAGGGTGAAGGCGCCGGCTTGGGATTGTCCACAGTTCACGGGATCGTGAAGGCTTGTGGAGGTACCATCGCCGTAGACAGTGAGCCCGGGAGGGGGACGACGTTTGATGTGTATTTACCTTGCGCCGAGACGGCTACGAAGGAGGAGAAAATCGATGATGGGCCAATCCAGGGCGGCACCGAACGGGTCTTGGTGGTTGACGATGAGGAAACTCTGGCAGAACTCATCGGCAGGCAACTGCAAGTTCTTGGCTACGACGTCACAGTCAGAACGAGCAGCGTTGAAGCGTTGCAGGACGTTTGCGCGCGGCCACATCACTTCGACTTGATCATCATTGACGATATCATGCCTAAGATGACCGGCCGCCAACTTATCCGGGAAGGAAGACGCTTTCGGAAAGACATCCCCGTTATCTCAATTAGCGGCGCTGACGAAGAAACGTCCTCCGAAGAAGCGGAAAAGTCCGGCATACGCATGTTTCTCAAGAAGCCGTTCAGTCACCGGGTTCTCGCCTCGGCTGTCCGAAATGTCTTGAACGAAACAAAGGCGGAGAACACTTCAGTGCCGGCGCGTTCGGAGACGGTATGCGCGCGGTATAAGGAGAGGAAATCGTGAATGACTCATGCAAGATTCTCGTAGTCGATGATGATGCAGGATACAGCGGAATGCTGAACCGCCAACTGTCGCGCCTGGGCTATCCTTGCGCGGCGGCAGACGGGGGGGCGGCGGGTCTACAGGCCCTAATGGCGGACGATTTCGACGTCGCGTTCATCGATCTCGTTATGCCAGATATGGACGGGATAGCGCTTCTGCGGGCTATGGGAGAGACTGATCTGGACACCGTGCCTGTGGTCCTCTCGGGTCGGGGAACCATATCCACTGCCGTTGAGGCGATGAAGTGTGGCGCCTTCGATTACATGGAGAAAGAGCCCGGCATAGAGATTCTGCGGAGTACGGTCGAACGGGCAGCCAGCCATCGCCGCGTGAAACGTCAGGCGCGGCAGATGTCGAAAACGGCGAGGCAGTGGGAGGCGACCTTCGATGCCGTGCCGGACCTGATGGCCATTATCGACACGGAGCACCGTTTCGTTCGAGTGAATAGGGCGATGGCGGAGAAGCTTGGCTGCAGCGTAGAGAAAGCGGTTGGCCTGACGTGCCATGAATGCGTCCATGGTCTCGATGAGCCTATCGAGGGCTGCCCGCACGCTCAGTTGCTCAAGGATAACCTGGAACATATGGCGACTATTGCTGAAGAGCGCCTCGGTGAGCATTTCCATGTCACTACGTCCCCACTGTATGACGCACAGGGCGGGTTGATTGGCAGCGTCCATGTTGCCCGTGACATTACTCAGCAAAAGGCCGCAGAGGAAGAGCTTCGCAAGGCGCATATGGAAACCGAGGGGTTGGTGTTTTCGATGTCATCGCTTCTCATCGAAGTGGATACGGAGCTTGCTGTTCGCCGCTGGAACCCTGCCGCCGAGAAGACATTTGGTATTTCGGCACAGGAAGTCCTGGGAAAGCCCTTTGCCGACTCCGGGATAAGATTGGACTGGGATTGGGTCTCAGAAGAACTTCCCGGGTGGCTCACATCCGGTGAGCCGGTCCGATTGCCTGAGTTCCGATATGAGCGGCCGGATGGCGTCGAGGGGGTATTGGGACTTACCGTGAATCCCATCAGGAACGATGATCGCGAATCTATGGGGTTCTTCTTGATGGGCGCGGACATCACGGAACGAAAAGTTCTTGAAGCCCAACTCGTTCAGGCCCAGAAGCTCGAGTCCATTGGCCAGTTGGCGGCGGGGATCGCCCACGAGATCAACACGCCCACTCAATATGTGGGGGATAATATTGAATTCCTGCAATGTGCCTTTGAACAGCTTGAAGAGCTACGCACGGCCTATGACAAGCTCCTGGAATCAGCCAAAGCAGGCACCCTACAGGATAGCGAGCTAGCCGAGATCGCTGCCGCGATCGAGGAGGCGAACGTAGAGTACTTGGTCGAGCAGATCCCC
>JAACEL010000399.1 GCA_011682535.1 Nitrospiraceae bacterium
TCCTTGCGCAAGAACGGAAGCCCCGTGTACCTCAAACTCTGTGGATAAACCCGGAGAAAAAACGTTGATCTGCCACATAAAATGTCTGTTATCCTGTCAAAAAGACGGTATCGGAACGAAGTACGCGAAAACAGGAAGAGCCAAGATTAAAATACGCTCTTTCCGGATGAACCCCGATCATTCTGCTGATCCCCTTCCGGCACTTCGGGTATAATCCCAACCAGCGCCCATACATCAAGGAATAATGCCGTGAAACCCTTAGTCTCCATCGTTGTTCCTTTCTATAACGAAGAAGAGAACGTCCCGATCCTCTCGGGCCGGATCGACGAAGTCTTCGCCACCCTCCCGGACTACACGTGCGAGTGCGTGTTCGTCAACGACGGCAGCACCGACGGCACACGGGCCGCGTTGGACCGCCTCCAGGAAACCAAGTCCCATGTGCGCCCCATTCACCTCGTCGAGAACCGCGGACAGTCGGCCGCGCTCGTAGCTGGGATGCGGCGCGCGCGCGGCGACTACATTCTCACGCTCGACGGCGACCTGCAAAACGACCCTTGCGACTTTCCCACCATCCTCGAGTTGCTCCAGACCCATGACTGCGTGTGCGGCTATCGCGGCAAGCGCAACGACAGTTGGATCCGCAAACTATCGAGCCGGGTGGCCAACCGCGTGCGCGAGGCCGTTCTCCACGACGGCATCCGCGACGCCGGCTGCGGCAGCAAAGGCTTCCGCCGCTGCTGCGTCGAACATATCGTCCCGTTCAACGGCGTACACCGTTTTTTCGCCGTCATGATGCGCAACGCGGGCTTCACCATCGCCGAGTGTGAAGTCACCCATCATCCCCGCGTCCATGGCGCCTCGAAGTACGGTATCAACAACCGCCTATGGCGCGGCCTGTTCGACCTCGTCGGCGTGTCCTGGCTCAAGCGGCGCTACGTGACGTTCAAGATCGAAGGGGAACAATAGGGTGTCGGCCTTCCAGGAACTCCTGTCCTCGCGGAGCCTGTGGGCCCTGTTCGGCGTGGCCGGCTCCGTCGTGTTCTACGGCCGCTTCTTCGTCCAGTGGTACGTCTCCGAACGCCGCAAAGAGAGCGTCATCCCCATCGCCTTCTGGTACATGAGCAGCGTCGGCTCCCTCATGATCTTCGTCTACGCCGTCTACCTGCGCTCCCCTGGCGCCGCATTCGGACAGTGTTTCAACATCGTTGTCTACTCGCGCAATCTCATCCACATTTGGCGCGAACGCGGCACCCTGTCGCGTGCGCGCAACATCACCGTTCACACCGCCGCCGCCCTCATCGCTCTCGTGGCCACCATCTTCATGGCACACACGTGGTACCGCGAATACACCGTCAACCAGTCCCTCGATCCCGCCCAGGCCACCGAGAACTGGTTCTGGCTGGGCGTGTGGGGCGTCGGACAGTTGGGCTTCTTTCTGCGATTCTTCATCCAGTGGCTGGCCACGGAGATCAAGAAGAAGAGCGTGGTGCCCCCTGTCTTCTGGTATCTCAGCCTCATGGCCGCCACGCTCCAAGCCTCCAGTTTCTTCAAACGCGGCGAGTGGATCCTTGCGGTCGGCATGTGTATGACCATCCTCATCTACGCCCGCAACCTCCACCTGCTGCGATCCCCCAACAAAGGAGCCTCCTCATGACCTCCCCCGCCGAACCCCATGACACCTCCATGAAACCGCTGTTTCCGGTACTCGTGCTGGCCGCTGTCCTCTTCTTCGCCAATACCTGGGGCTACGATTTGTGGCCCGCCGACGAACCCCGCTTCGGAGAAGTCGCCCGCGAGATGATGGCGTCGGGCGACTACCTCGCCCCGCACGTCAACGGCATGCCCTACAAAGAAAAACCCCCGCTCCTGTTCTGGTCCATCTGCGCCGCATCAATCCCGTTCGGCGACGTTACCGAGTTCTCCGCGCGAGCGCCTTCGGCCCTGGCCGCGCTCCTCACCCTCGCGTTCACCTATCTACTGGCCCGCCGTCTATACGGCGCCCGCGTCGCATTCTGGGCCGGGCTGATCCTTGCAACCAGCCAACTGTTCTGGTTCGAGGCGCGCTCCGTACGCACCGACATGATTCTCACCGCCACCATGACCGGCGCCCTGCTCGCATTCCAGCGATGGCGCGACGCCCCCAGTCTGCCCCGCCTCATCGCCTTCTACGCGGCCATCGCCGCCGGCATGTTCGCCAAAGGCCCCCCGGCCCTCGTCTTCCCCCTCCTCCTCATCGTCACCTTCTACTGGCGCCGCCCCCAGGAACGGCGCCGCACCCACTGGGTGGCCGGGCTGCTAGGCGCCACCGCCCTCATCCTCGTCTGGTTCATCCCCGCGCGTATGTCCTTGCCGGCCGAGGAAGCCGCCCCTGCCGCCGGCGTCGGTGTCGAGGCCTTCCGCATGACCATTGGACGGTTCCTCTTCGGCGTCAGCAAAGCGCGCGCTCCGTGGTACTACCTGTTTGAACTCCCCGCCGGACTTTTTCCCTGGGCCCTCCTCCTGCCCTGGACCCTGCCCTGGATCTGGAAACGCCGCCACGAAGACGAGCGCATGCGCCTCCTGATGAAGTGGACGCTGCCCGCCTTCATCTTCTTCTCCATTTCGATCGGAAAACGAAGCGTCTACCTGCTCCCCATCTATCCCACTATCGCCATTCTCCAGGCCCGGGCAGTACTCGATCTGATCGGGGGCGACGCGCGCCGGTGGCGCACCCGCACCGCCATCGTCTGGGGCGCCCTCTTGATTCTGCTCGGCGCAGCCGTCTTCGCCATCCCGTACACCGAATACGCCTATCTCTGGTCCACGCGATTCGTCTTTCTCGGAGGATCTACCTTGGCGATGGGCGTCTTCGCAATCGCACGCGCGCTACGAACCCAAGGACGCTCACTCCCGGCCGACATGGCGGCCGGGTTCACCGCACTCACACTGCTGATCGTGACCGTCGTGTTCCCCGCGCTCAATCCCTACAAAGGCGCCAGCTCCATCTGCCGCCCCCTGCGCCAACTCTCCGAATCCGGCACGGAGTACCGCCTCTACACCCTCGGTTTCTCTCGCGAGGAATATATCTTCTACACCAAACATTTCCACACCCCCTTCCTCACCGACCTCCTGCCCGTCACGCTCGCACACGAGATCGGCCGCATCGACATGATCAAGAAACAGCGCAAGCTCCGCAAGGCCATCGCTAAATCGGTCGAAGACATTCCCATCGCCTCCATCGCCGCACCCACGGATGCCGAACTATCGGTGTTGCGCACCGCCGCGCATGACGTCATCGAAGAGACGGGCGTAGGCGCCGAACTCGCCCGCGCCTTCGAAGCCGCCCTCACTGAGACGGTCGAACAGTTCGCCACCCAGTTCGACACCCCCACCCCCGCATTCGCATTCGTACAACGCGAGGACTGGAAATGGCTCCTGCCCCTCATGCCCCCCGAAGTCGACTACACCATCCTCGCCGATCGCCACGTCGGCAGCCGCGACATACTGCTGCTCGCCAACGCCGCCGGCGCATCCCTAACCGCTTCAATCGCGGAAAATCCCCCTGCCGCCAATTGACACGCCCCCTTGCCGAACACGATTCTCATCCGTTTGGTGTCGATGTGGCTGAGTGCAACTCAGGCAGCGAGAACATCTTCCGACAGTCGGTGAAGACCTTCGCCTTGTCCACCCCATATTGATCGGCGAAGAACGCCGCCTCCGGCTTGTTCAGATCACAGATCGCGGCCAATTCGACCCCGTCCTGCTTGGCAAATCCCTCCATGTGATGGCGGCCCATGCCCGTACCGACAACACCCACCCGAATCGTTTTTCCCACCGCTGTGCTCTCCTATTCAGCCCACGTGATCAGACCCGTCTCGTGCTTCTCGGCGAGGTCGGCATGATGGGGCACAGCGCGAACCGTGAACCCCAGTTGCCCCGTCTTCTCACACGGAATGCCGCCCTCGTACAGATACATGTGCTTCCCAAGATCCTGCTTACACTCCATCGTCACGGTCTTGCCCGTACGGATTTGCCCCGTCGTGTCCAGGT
Organism: Nitrospiraceae bacterium; assembly: GCA_011682535.1. Lineage (GTDB taxonomy): Bacteria > Hydrogenedentota > Hydrogenedentia > Hydrogenedentales > SLHB01 > JAACEL01. The sequence continues at coordinate 4,030 of JAACEL010000399.1, forward strand.
CGCCGTAGTACAACTCCACGGCCACCGACTCCGGCTTCACCAAATCCAAATGCACATGCGCGCGAACCTGCAAGATCGTGCCAAACTCCAGATTCTCACGCTGTCCCGTCTCGATCTCGGCGATCTTCACACGCGGCCAATGCTGCGCCACGTCGCGCTTCCAAGCCGTCAACGCCAACGAACGCTTCCGGGCGTTCGCGCGCAACTCATTGCGGCGCAACGTGCACGGGACATAGAAGCGGTCCGTATACTCCTGCACCATACGGTTCGTGTTGAACACCGGACAGATCGTCCGGATTGCTGTCTTCATACGCGAGATCCAGCGCCGCGGTATACCGTCACTGCCGCGCTCATAGAACATCGGAACCACTTCCTTCTCCAGGATCTCGTACAACGCCTCGCTCTCCACCATATCCTGGTCGCTCGGATCGGCATAGGTCTCGCCCCGCCCAATGCTCCACCCGTTCTCGCCCAAGACCTCCGCCTCGCACCACCAGCCGTCCGGAATACTGATGTTGAGCGCGCCGTTCGCCGACGCCTTCATGCCGCTCGTGCCACTCGCCTCCATCGGACGCCGCGGCGTGTTCAGCCAGCAGTCCACTCCCTGCACCAGGTAACGCGCCACATTGATATCGTAGTCCTCGACAAACACGATCCGCGCCCGCGCCTCAGGCTGCCGCGCAAAATGAACAATGCGCCGGATCAGTTCCTTGGCCTGGCTATCCTGCGGATGCGCCTTGCCCGCGATGATGAACTG
>JAACEL010000077.1 GCA_011682535.1 Nitrospiraceae bacterium
TGGAATGCCCCGGTTCTTCGGTCCAGTTGTTATGAGAGAACCATTGTCTTGTCTTTCGTTCCGCTGCCGGGCCGCGTAGGGCGGAGCGCAGCGGAGCCTGGAGCGGGCCGGCAGCGGGCGGCGTATTCGGCGGGGGTCTGGTAACCCAGAGCCCCATGCCCACGCCGGTGATTGTACTCCAGACGCCAGGCCGTTGCCATGTTCCTTGCCGCCTTCACCGTCGGGAACTCATCCGTATTCAGCAAGGTATCCCGCACGATTGAATTCAACGATTCTACCACGCCATTCTCCCACGGACAGCCTGCCGCTACCGGCAGGGCTTTCACGACCGCTGCTTTCAGGATCTTGCTCACAGCCGTGCCGGTGAACTCGCCGCCGTTGTCGCTTCGGATCGCCAGGGGCACGCCGCGAATCATAAACAACTCCAGCAACGTCTCGGCTACCAGCTGACCGCTGAAGGAACCGCCCCGGGCCGCCAGTGTCAGGCACTCCCGTGTGTACTCGTCCTCGATCACCAGCAACTTCAATGCGCCGCCGCTGGCCGTGCTGTCGTGAATGAAGTCCATCGCCCACACGTCGTTCATGTGCAGCGAGGGCCGATTCTTCACGCTGTTGACCGAGCCGCCTTTCGCCCGCTGTTTCCGGGCCTTGCGAGCCACCTTCAGCCCTTCGCGACGCCACAACCGATACACCCGTTTGGCGTTGACCGTCCAGCCGTCGGTTCGCAGTTCGCTCGCGATCAGCCGATAACCATACCGTGGGTACTCAGCCACCTTCGCGTAGATCGCCGCCACCAACGCACGGTCGCGATCCGCCCGCCGCGGCCGGTACCGCTGCGTGCTCCTCGGTGTGCACGTCGCCTTGCACGCCCGACGTTGCGAACAGTCCAGCCGTTGCCGGACCTGCGGGACAATCGCCCGCCGCCGCGCCGGGCTCAGAGGTTTTTTGCTACGTCCAACGCCTCGGTGAGGATCTGCTTATCCAACGCGAGATCCGCGACCAGCTTCTTCAGCCGCGAGTTCTCCTCCTCCAGCGACGCCAGACGCTTGGCCTCCTCGGCCTTCATGCCGCCGTACTTCTTCTTCCAGCGATAATACGTCTGCTCGCTGATCCCGAGCATCTGCAGCACCGACGCCAACTCACGCCCGGCCGACAACGCCGCCTGGGCCTCCTGCAACTTGCGAACCACCTGCTGGGGGGTGTGACGTTTCCGCTTCATGAGAATTCCTTTCGATAATCAGTCTACTCGAAACTCTCATAACGACTGGATCAGATTTCGGGGAGCATTCCATTCCACAGGAACCACTTCTTCCCAGGCTCTTGACGCGGTTCTGCCGTGGCATCACGAGTTCTCCACGGTCTGGTCTAGTTCAAGTTGAGCGGCGCGGCGGCAGATGGCGGTGATCAGACCCGATTCAAAAGCTGCAGCAAGCGCCCCCTCGCAGAACCGCTCCTGACGAATGACCACGGTAAGCAGTCGGGCCAATTGCTCGGCCGTCGCCTGGGCCAGTGCATCAGGATTGTCCCGGAGCTCGGCAGCCTCGGGGGTCTGTGCCCACCTGCCCCAGTCAAAATGCGAGAGCACCCAGCCCGTGTCGTAGGTCATTCGGATGAAGGCGTCGGCCGTTTCGCTAAAGCCATAATGGCCCATGATGATAACGCCGGGTTCCTCCGACGCCGGATGCACCCATTTGCCAGGCTCGAAGCCAGGCTGTTCGAACCGCGGCAGAAACGCGGCGAGCGCGCGTAGCCGTTCCCGCAAGGCGAGAGGTTCCTGTTTACGACTCATGGCTCATCTCCCCATCGACCGTTTGTCCGACGCCGGGAGGGCGTTCGCTGTTTCAGGACTTTCCGTCGGGCCAGAAGCCGCTCAGATTATGCAGTGCGGCCAACGTCAATGCAATGGTTTCCCGAGCAAAGGGTTCATGAGCTTTGCTGCTCCACTGGCGACTGTCATTGACGTAACTTCTGACAGGTGATACCATCTTGGGCACTGACAATCTAAGCTTGGTCTGACCAAGTGGAACGCGCCCTCAGCGAACTACCACGCTTCATGGGGCAAATGCGGCTCCTCTTGGCGGACTCCCGAGATGGGAGTCCGCTGGGGAAGTCCTTTGCCCTGGGCTGTGGTAGGCCCGCTGAGGGGGACGGAACTGGCGGCTCCCTTTTTCTTGCGCCGGGGCGCCGGTTCATATCGATGTCATGCCGCGAAGTACTTTGAACAGCGCAACGAAACTTGAAAGGGGCAAGAGATGACCGACCAGGAACATGCCAAGCTCCGCGAGATCCTCCGGCAGCAGGCCAGCAGAATGCATGAATACCGGAACCAGCGAATCCGCGAGGAGAACACGAAGCAGACGTTGATCAATCCTGTCCTGGAAGCCTTGGGTTGGAACACCAGCGATTGGACTGAAGTGGATTACGAGTTCAGGCCCGAGTCCGCGGATAACCCTGTGGACTATGCCCTCAAAATCGACCGTGTTCCCAAGCTCCTGATCGAGGCCAAGGCGCTCGGCAGCGATCTGTCGAATCGCAAGTCGGTGGCTCAGATTCTTAAGTACGCGTTCATGGCCGACGTCACGTGGTGTGTCCTGACCGACGGAGACGAATACCGTATCTACAATGCCATGGCCGCCGTGAAGCCTGGCGAGAAGCTGATGTGCCGCGTTCGTATCTCCGACGACAACGAGGAATGCACCGCGAGCCGGCTCGCCCTGCTCTCCCGCAGCAACCTGGAGGGCAACCAGTTGGAGTCCTTCTGGGCCGTGCATTTCGTAGACCGCCAGGTGAAGGCGGCCTTGCAGAAGATGCTGAACGAGGTGGACAAGAGCCTCGTCGGACTGATCAGAAAGGCAACCACGCTAAAACCGAAGGAGATTGTGGAGTCTCTCCGCCGGCTTGGCATCGTGATTGATTCGCCGCCCCAACCGGTGCGCTTGGCAGCGTTGAATGGCGTCACACCGGCGCCGACCGGCGAGGGAACGAAGGTGCGGAAGAAGCGAGGCGGCAGCGAGGCCACCTTGGCCGAGATCATCGGCTGCGGTCTGCTGAGCGCGCCATGCCAGCTGTTCCGGGAATACAAGGGGCAAACATTCGAGGCAACGGTTCTGGCCGACGGCACGGTGGAGTTCCAGGGCACGAAGTATGCCACCTGCTCAGCCGCAGGCAACGCAGCAAGGGCCGTGGTTACCGGCAGAAAAATGTCCACCAACGGCTGGACCTTCTGGCGATTTCGGGATGCCGACGGCAAGGTGCGAGAACTGGGCACGGTGCGCGAACGCTACGCCGCGGGCGCATCGGCCCAGAACAAGGCGGACTGAACCTCGCATACTGCTCTGCCCATTCCAGCAGGGCGCTTCCAGCTCCATCGTCGTCTCGTGCACGTGCGGAGTTGACCCGCTCCTTGCACGAGCGGTGGTAACGCTCGATCTTGCCGGTGGTCTGCGGATGGGCGCGAGGCCATGATGTGGCCCAACGCGGCACAGCATGCCCCCAGGTCTCAGCAACACTTTGGCACACCGCGACCCCGGTGCAGAGTCGTGGTGCCCGGGCTGATCTAGGCAATGGCCTCCCCAATGTCCTGTAGGCAAAAGACCGTTCGGTCAACAATCGCGTCCCAGAGCACGCAGAATGTGCGAGGAGGTATTGGCACGCCGTAGCTTGCACAGATATTCTCAATCGCTATCGCCTTCGCGTGGGCGTCGGCTTGGCGTAACTCATTCAGGTCCCTCAATGGTGTCATCGCCGCTGCCGCGTCTTTTTCCTCGTAGCCCAACTGCTGGACAAGTAACTCCTGTAGCCAGCGAATGCTCCCCCATTTCTCGCCCTTGGGAGGCGTGGCGCCCTTGGCGGCGGCTCGCAGTACCTTTATGCTCAATGCCTCCACGACTATCTGGTAGAGCACCTTGGACAGCCTAGAGATCTCGGCCAGGTCCGGACCATCCAGGAGCGGGCCCACCGTCAATGCACAGAGGTCTCTGTCCGAGGGCTCACTGCCGTGGTACAGTTGCCCTCCGGTAACACGAGCCATGGCGCTGGCAAATGCATCCGTGGCCGCACGTACCATGTCAACGACGTTCGGCGAATGGGGTGGGTCACACATCATCCGCGTCTGAAACAACTCGGGACAGACGCTACCATTCGGAAAGCAAGAGTGGTGCGCCCAGTGGGCTTGTTGCTCGGCAGGCAGCTTGGCTATGTCTGGAGCAAAGGCAGTAACCTGACCCTCGGGATTGACGCCCACATCAATGCTCTGCCCTTGCGGGTTGCCAGCCGCCCCCCACTTGCGCATATGGAAACCGACATAGAAACCTTCAGTCTCAAGATAATGTCGAAGCACCTCTCTACGAAAGTGCAGGTACGGTGGACAATCGCGGGTGGTCAACGCTCCCTTGTTGCCGTGTTCGTCCAGGTGGAACTCGTAGGATGTCGGAACCGGAGTATCCAGATGGATGTACCACGGGTTCCTTTCGGCCTTCGGCCTATCATAGGGCTTGATCATGAAGCTTCGCCAAAGGATAGACCTGATGAGCCAGTAGTCTCCTTGACCTGAGTCCCTAAACACGTCCACTTGTCGCTGCTCACCAGGTGCAATGCACGTACGATCCGATGCTTTGACACCCAAAGCGCTGGCGTCAGGGACATTGGCGAATCTATCCATCGTCAGCCGAATGATCATACACCGCCTTCGGGCGGCCAGGTAATCGCGCAGGAAATCTAGCTGGAGAAGGACATTGGCCTTCTTGTCAGGATGCTCGGGGACCTCGGTCCAAGCGACCTCAGCTTTCATCCGCGGATGTACGTAGACCTCTGGCGACGGGCGGTCCAGCATATGGTAGCGGAGGTAATCCTGCCGAAGCTCCACAATTGGCGTCTGACTCACAGGATGTGCTCGCTGGAAGACGAAGGCCTCGGCGACGAATCCATCGTCAGTAACCCGCTCGCCAAAATCAAAGTTGGCTTCGTCTCTCCAAGAGGCAGAGAGATAGAACCGGCCGCCAGAATCGGCAACAAATGCAGCCTTAGCTTTGCGCTGGGCAACGAGGGCACACTCCGCAAGCCAGCTCTCATGAAGCCAGCCAACCTCATGGGAGTTGCCTTGGCTTTCTCGGCCGGCCCCTTGTATCAGCACCTTTGGACCGGAAGGCGGATGGATGTCCTCGTAGTTGAGCCAAGGTAGCAACTGCTCGGGTTTGGGAAGCATAGCGCGCCTCCGTCAGGTGCCGCGCTTAGCCAAGTGCACATCCTCTGCGAAAGTGGCGAAGAAAGGCCTATTGGCTAAGTCGAACGCCGTGTGAGTCAGCAAGAACGGATTATGGAAACCTCATGACAAGCACGTTAAAACCGCGGCACATCCATCCGTGCCGTTACTCATCCTTTTCGAGCGACACATCGGCATCAATACCGCCAATCCTCGTGCGACAATGGTGCCCGGTTCAACTCTTCCCGATACAGACGCCACTGAGGCATCAGCCTGTCCATCAACTCGCGGAATCGCTCGTTGTGATGCCTCTCAAGGAAGTGAATCATCTCGTGAACAAGAATGTACTCGAGACACGGTGGCGGCTTCTTTGCCAGTTCTAGATTCAGCCAGAGTCGCCGAGCCTCGACGTTGCATGTACCCCAGCGGGTCCTCATTTTCTTGATTCGCAGCTCGGAAACTTCGACGCCGACCTCCGGTTCCCACTTGGCCAGAAGGTCCGGGAACTGCTCGCGCAGGCGACAGCGATACCACCGATTAAGCACCGCTTCCCTCGCGTCACGGTCGGCGCCAGACCGAACGCGCAATTGCATCGTCGTGTTGTTCAGCAGATCGACGGATGGCGGCCCATCGTGTTCAATCACATCGAGTCGGAATCGCCGCCCTTGATAGTAGTGGCTCTCGCCGGTCACCATTTCACGTTGAGATTGGCGGTCCTGCTGTTGGAAGCCCTGCTGCTGTCGGCGAATCCACCCCAAGCGCGAGATCACCGCGAGGCGGACAGCCTCGTCGTCGAGACGCAACGGCGCGGCCACACGAACCCGCCCCTTCGGCGGGTAGACGCCAACGTGAAGGTTCTTGATGTCCTTGCGGACGATCTCCACGGGTATGCCTCGTACTTCGATGGTGTGTCGCTCAGTAATCACGTTGACTCTCTGCGATCTTGTAAATCGCATCCACAAGCCCGTCGTCTTCGCTGAGGACGGACTTGATCGCGTTGCGGACCTCGATCCGTTTGGCGCGCATGCCGCGCCAGTCGTCCTTCTTGACATTCCGGATGGCCGTATCGACCTGAACCGCCAGATCCTCGTTCTGGTCGAGGTTGTCGAACAGCGCCCGCCGTGCGGGACTGTTGATGCCGGCTGGATATGACGACTGGCTTTCCGGCTTGCCCACCCTTTTCGTCAACGCGACGATCTTGGCGAGGTAGGCCCTGTAGTTCAGAGCCTCCTGCTTCCGCTGGAGGATCAGCGCGTCCAACAGTTGGGACATCTTCTCGTAGTATTTCGGGTTGACCGCCATCTCGTCGATGATGAGCCGCCGCACGTTGTTCTCAATCGTTTCGGCCATCGCTTCGGGGTTCTCGCGAATGCCATCCGGCAGCGCTTCGACCGCGTCCTCCCCACACTCGACGATCAGCTCCACGAGCGTCATGTCGTCGAAGGCCGAAACCTTCTCGCTTTCCTCGGCCCGGATGTATGTGTCGAGCAGGTGCCGCATGGCGGGTTCGTACACCTTCATGTCGATGTAGTCGCCGCTGGCTAGCTTGGCCTCTTCACGCACCTTCTCGTAGTGGCCAACTTCGGCCTTGATCTCCTTCGCCTCCGCGTCGGAGTATCCGGCCTCGGCCATCTCGTTCGCCAGATTCGCGTAGGCCCGCATCAGCGCCGCTGCGAGCTTATAGAGCGCCACACGCTTCGGCTCGTTGTCCTTCAACTGCTCAGCGTTGCCACTGTCAGCGGCGCAGAAAAACCGAACATAGGCGGCCGTGTCCCTCGGTGGCTCAACCGGCTCACACAAAGCCTTGATCGACTCACGAAGTTCTTCAAGGCGCTCCCGGCCCTTCTCCAGTCGATCCTTCAGCAACCCCGCGACATCCTCCGCGTCGTACCCTTCGAATGCCTCCCCCGTGTAGTCCTTGATCGACTTCTCCAGCGACTTGAACAGATCCTTGTAGTCGATGACGTACCCGTATTCCTTATCCTCGCTGTCAAGCCGGTTGACGCGGCAGATTGCCTGGAACAGGCCGTGGTCGTGCATCTGCTTGTCGATGTAGAGGTAGGTCGCGGGCGGTGCGTCGAAACCGGTCAGCAGTTTGTCCACGACGATCAGCAGCTTCATCTGCCCCGGCTGCTCGATGAACCGCTTCTTCGCCTCCTGCTCAAACTTCTCGACCTTGTACATGGCCGATTCTTCCGGCTCGTTGAAGTGAGCCGCGAGCATCTTGCGGTAGATGTCGTATTGCCTCAGTTTCTCGGTCAGCCCCTCGCCGGTCTCCTCGCCCTTGATGTCGGCGGGGGCCGGTTTATACGAGGTGACGATAGCGCACTTGCCCGCCAGGTCGGTCTTCTGGAACATCTCGAAAAATCGGCACGCCGAGTAAATGCTCCCCGAGATGAGCAGCGCGTTGCCGTAGCCGCTCTTGAGGCGGTCGCGTATCTCCATGTCCAACAGGATGTCCGCAACAATCTTCTCCAGGCGGTCCTGCGAGCTGAGCACCTTCTGCATCGTACCCCAACGCTGCTTCAGCTGCGCCTTGGCCAGGTCGGACAAGCCCTTGGTCTTGATTTCGAACCACTGATCGATCTTCGCCTGCGAGGTGATGTTCTGGTCGATGTCGCGGGCCTCGTAGCGCAGGTCGAGCACCACGCCGTCGCGCACCGCCTCGTCGTACTTGTAGGTGTGGATGTACGGGCCGAAGACCTCGATGCTCTTCTGCTTATCCTTCTTCAGCAGCGGCGTGCCGGTGAAGCCTACCAGCATCGCCCCCGAAAGCAGTGCCTTCATCGCCTCGTGCAGCTTTCCCGACTGCGTCCGGTGGCATTCATCCACGAACACGAAGATCTCGCCCTTGGCGTGGAAGCCCTTCGGCAGATTCTTCTTGATGTCCTCGACGTAGGCGTCAATGTCCTTGTCGCTCAGTTCCTCGCCCGCGCCGAACTTGTGGATCAGCGAGCAGATCAGCCATTCCTCACTGGTGTTCAGTACGCGCACTAGATCAGCGCCGCTCTTGGTGCGATAGATATCTTCGCTGACGCCGTTGAACACCTTCTCGATCTGCTCGTCCAGCTCACTCCTGTCGGTGATGAGCAGGACGCGCGAATCCTTCACGTGCTCCCGAATCCACTTCGCCAACCAGACCATCACCAGGCTCTTGCCGCTGCCCTGCGTGTGCCAGATGATCCCGCCCTCGCGCCGCTTGACGTGCTCCTGCGCCGCCCGGACACCGAAGTACTGGTTGTGTCGGCAGGTCTTCTTCGTCCCCGCATCGAATACGATGAAGTCGTGGACGATCTCCAGCAGGCGATCCTTCCGGCAGACCTGGCTCAACTCGCGCAGCAGCGGATTGTCGCCCGCACCCGGATGGGCGTCGTCCTCTTTCCACCGCAGGTAGTACTTCTCCGGCGTCTCGATCACGCCGTACCGCAGCCCCTCGGTGTCGTTGCCCGCCATAATGAGCTGAATGGTGGCGAAGAATGGGCGGATGAACTCGCGTTTCTGGTTGTCGAGGTTTTGCCGGATGCCCTCGGTCACCGATACGGTTGATCGCTTCAGTTCCAGCACGCCCAACGCGATCCCGTTGACGTAGAGCACCACGTCCGGCCGCTTGGTGTTCTCCCCGGCAATCGTCACCTCCTCGGCGATGGCGAAGTCGTTCTCGCCGACGTTCTCCCAGTCGATCAGCCAGACCGTGATGTTCTGTTCGCCCACGTCCGGCTTGACCTTCACCCCATAGCGCAGCAGGCTATACATCTCGCGGTTGGCGTCGTAGAGCGTCTTGCTGCCTCCCAGCGCCCGGGCCTTGCTCAGTTCGTGCAGCACCTTGCCGATGATCTTCTCGCTGTGGCCTTGTCGTTTCAGCCAGTTGGTCAGCAGCTCTTCCTCGATGTTGCTGTTGCCGTCACGGTCCTTCCAGAAGCCCAGGTAGCTATACCCCAGCGCGTTGAGGAAAAACTCCACAACCCGCTTCTGCGTCCTGGCCTCTTTTTCGCCGACCATGCTCATTCCCGTCCCTTCTGAATGGCATTCGACACAGTGGAGCCCTTCTCCGTAATCAGATACTTCTGCTTGCTGCTTCGAGGTTTGTCGGGAATGGTCATTTTGACCAGCCCCGCATCGAGTAATGGCTTGAGCACTTGGTCCCTGAACTTGGTCCTGTTGGTCCGACCCAACAAGTCCATCAGATCCCGTATTGCACTGGTCTGTCTGCACTTATACAAGATTTCGACTTGGTCCTGACTTAGTCCCAACTTGGTCCCATCTTGGTCCCCGGCACCAAGGAACGATTCCTTGGCCGTTACCCTCCGCTGAATTCTCGTGACAAACCCATCCGTTACCGAGAACTCCGGCTCCGGTAGTCCGGCGGCCTGACACCGTGAAATCATATCCACCGTTCCGGTCCCCATCCGCTCGATGTACTTCGTCAGGTACAGGGGCTCGGCCAGAAGCGGATTCGCCGGTATCGAGCCATGCGGCCCACGTAGCATTTCCAGCGTCAGCGTTGGTGGCAAACTGCCGGGGTTCCATACCTCAAGCCGGTCGGCGAACAGCATGACCTGGACGCTGCCGTTGCTCGTATAGTCCCGGTGCGCCACTGCGTTCACGATGGCCTCGGCCACCACCTCCTGTGGAATCTCGTATTCAACCGGTGCTTGGGGGCCGTTCTCGCGAGTTCCCACTGAAAGGTTGATCTTGGACATGACAAAATCCACCGCTTGGTCCACAAGCTCGAACGCCGTGCCCTTGTACACCTGGTACGACGGAATCGGTTTGGCCACCTCGGTCCCGTGGAAATGGGCACATTTGACCTCCGATGAAATCAGGAATCGCTGCGGCTCCTTTGCGAAGAGCAGCACCGCCGCATGGGTGGGCCGCCCTTTGTCCAGCAGATTCAGGTGCGTCAGAACCTCTTGGGGCTCGGCCTGCTCGTGCAGGGGGAATCCACGGGCCTTGCGCGCATTACGGAGAAAACGAGAGATAGCCTCCTCCGACAGGTCATCCAATGTTGCATTGCGACAAACGGTAGCGTCGAAAGGGCCGGAGCGGATCAACTCCTGATCTTCCAAATACTTGACGAGCGAGGCATAGACTCCCGTGACCAGTTCGGACGTTGTTCCGAACCTGCGACGGATCAGTTGATCTCCAACCTGCCGGATCAGCGCCTGCATCTTGGGATGGCGAGACAGGTCGTTGGTACCCTTGATGAATATCAGCCGATACTTATTAAGCTGGGAAGCTCGTTCAAGTTCCCGCTGCGTCGGGGATACTCCCCCGGCATCTTCGTACCCGTATCCATCACCAAACAGACCGAGATACAACTGACATCGCTCGACTTCACCCAGATAGAGGTCGTCGGCCCGGCGATCCGCCGCAGGGATATCCTCAAACAGGAATGGCTCAAAGAACCGTCGCAGCAGCGGATCGTTACGCAGGTAATCCCGCAGGGCCGCCCGTTCCTCGGCAAACTCTTTCTGTACGCTGCTGATGAAGATTCGGATGGGGCTGCTCATGTCGTTGTCTCCCCATCGCCAGAACTGAATAACGCTTGGCATTCCGAGATCGCCTTGGCGATGTTGGCGTCGGAGAAGACCGGGTGGTCCAGTTTCGCCTTCCACTGCGGGTGGCTGCGGATCACGTCCTTCACGCCGGCCACGTCTATGTTCTTACCCGCTGCTCGCAGTTCCTCTGCAGCCAGGTCCACCGTGGCCAGCAGTCCGAGCTCGTCGTTCTTCTTGAACCGGAACTGCTCCAGCCACTGGATGCACTCCGGGCCATACCACTTTTCGAAGTAGCCGTCGGCCTGTGTGATGTTGTCGGCGGCGACGAAGCCACGATACGGGCCGCTCTTGTGCTCGCGGAGGTAGCCGTTCTCGACAGCGATCCGCTCCGGGCCGCCGTATTTGGTTCTCGGGTTGTACGGCCCGGCCGCCTTCTTCAGATAACCCTCGGCCTGTTTCTCCGCGTGACGATGGAGTAGGTAGGACAGCTTGGTGTACCGCTTTCGGCCAAGGGGGTACTGCTCGCTACCGAAGTTCTTGGCCAGCGTCGAGATCACAACCGCTTCGTTGAAGGCCCAACTGTGGGCCTTGGTTCCCTTCGACTCCGCACTGGCCTGCGCGACAGACACCTGCGGCTTGACCAGCCGGACGCGGCCGGTCAGAAGCTGCTGCATCATTCCCTGCTTGATCTGTTTAGTCTTATCCCGGCGACGTTCCAATGCGGCAATCTCGGCATCTATGTCGGAAAGGACAGTGGCGATAGCTCGCTGTTCGTCCTCTTTGGGAATCTTGATCGGGATCGATGCCAGATCGCGCTTGCCGATCTCAAGAAACGTCGAGCCAGTGGCACGCTCGACCATCTGCGGCTTGAGTGTCAATACGAGGTAGTAAAGGAACTCGTTGGAGACGCCTGTCCGACACACGAGCGATTTGAAGCCCTGATTGGTGCATATCTCGGTTGCTGCAATCTTGACTTCGCCAATTGTCGCGCGACTGCACAGGAGCAGCGCCCCAGGAGGCAGAAGACTCGCGGCACAACTGGCAAGCCCCGCCTCGGTAATGCTTCGCTCTGTTGTGGAGAGGTATTTCCCCAGCGTGCCCGTGATGTCGGTGGGAGTACACCAACGAATGGCACCGTTCCAGAATGCAGCGACATGCGTGCTCGGCGTGGCCCCGTTCTTGATTTCAGCAACTTCGCCGAGCGTACTATCGTCCCACTTTCCGCTGAAGCCTGGCAGGCGGGTTTTGTCGGTGAGGAGTTGCTGCATGGCGGCCTGCTTGATGGCCCGCTTCTTGGCGATCAGCTTGTCCAACGCCCCGATCAAACCATCCACATCCGACAAGGCTTCGGCGATAGCATTCTGTTCCGGTTCTGGTGGCAATGCGATGTGGCGATTGCGGACGAGAGCCGTGTTAAGGTTGTTCTGCGATCCTGTCTGGCCCACCGACTGAAATACTGGTTCGAGTTGCTTCAGGACATAGAAGAGAAACTCCCTGCGAATCCCGTGAAGCCCCCCAAAAACCACAAACCCGTCATGAATGCATGACGGCATATCGGTGATAACCGGCACTCCCACCGTGGCGCAGATGCTCATGATTAGGCTGCCAGGCTCAAGAAACCGGCTGCGAGCTATGCCCTTCGAGGAAAGATAGTCTCGTGTCTTGCGGAGGTATCTCCCATCGGAAGAAGCGATGTCGGCGATCCTCACCCAGCCGATCGCGCTTTGCTGGTCGTACCATTCCGGTGAGTTGATCGGACGGGGTGACGCACCGCGCCGAATGTCGGCAAAGTCTGAAAGCTGAGCGACCCGCCAATCATCGGGTATCACGCCTGCCTCGGTCGATCTGTATCCACGGGGGGCCGAAACCGAACCATCGGCACTGGGCGGCGACTGGGGTTGTGTTGTGGTTGTATTCATGCCCACACAAGTCCCATCGTTTTCAGGTGGCCCTCGACCTTGGCGCTGGACGCCTCGACATCCCGCTCCAGTTCGGGCAGCGGCTGGGCGTAGCGTTCTTCGAGTTCCTTGACGCGTCCGGCAAGCTGCTGGGTCAGCCGCTGGACCTCGCCCTCGATAGCGGACTGGATGGCGGCGAACCATTTGTCATCGACGACCAGCGTTTTGATCTCGGCCTTGGTGAGCTTGGGATACTTGGCCAGAACCTGCTTATCGAGCTTGTCCTGAAGGTCCTTGACGGCTTTCTTGACGAGCGATTCGGTGTCGAGCAGGTTGCGACACATCTCCAGGGCCTTGCGCTCGTCGGAGAATTCCGGATCGTCGCCGATCTCCCTGAGCCGGGCGTTGAGGGCGGTCTTGGTCACCTTGCCCTTGTCGTTGACCGCGTCTTCGCCCAGCCCATCCTCGCCCGTGTTTTCCTCGACGAACTCGTCCAGCATGCGCGTCGCTTCATCGAGCTTCGCCTGGGCATCGTCGATGGCGGCCTGCTCGGCGGCGAAGCAGCGAGCGACAATCAATGCCGGGGGGACGAGGTCCATCTTGTACTTCTTACGCTTGATAGTCAGGTCCGGCGTTTCTTTGATCTTCTTCTCTTTATCCTCGATGACAGCGCGGGGCTGGGCGGCCTCGACCCAGCCGTCGGCGGCGATGAGATAAACGTCGTCCTGCATCACATCGGCCCAGTAGTCCATCAACCGCTGGTAGACGTCATACCGGCTGAGCAGCGGCACGTTGGCGAAACGCTTCAACAGGTCTTCGGACAGCGTGTGGATGACCTGCTTGGGCTTGACTTCCTTCTTGAGGCCTTTGAGCAGCGGTTCATGGGCGGCTCGCCATTTCTTGAAGATGCCGGCAACGCGCTTCGCGTAGGCCTTGAACTCCGGATGGACGAGGATGACGGGCTTGACCTGCTGGGTCTCGATGCGGGGTTCGCCATAGCCCTTGCGGCCGTTGTTCTTGAACAGTACCTTGCGCAGCGACGGGAACACGGTCCAGTAGGCTGCCAAGTCGTCGATGTCGCGATTGGGGATGCCGCCGCGAAGATGGGCGTCGAGGTCGTGCAGGTCTTCGGGTTCGCTGGAGTCGATGTAGCGGGGGATGTTGAGGTTGTAGTCGTTGGCGGGATTGGCGATCTCGGCCACGGGCACCATGCGGGAGTAACGCGGCAGCTCACGCTGGTGATTAAACACATCCACGATCTTGTGGAGATCCTGCGAGCGGAGGCGATTCTTGGGGCCGTCCTTCATGAAGCCCTTGGAGGCATCGATCATAAAGATGCCGGTGCGAGCGTGGGCGTTTTCCTTGTCGATGACGATGATGCAAGCAGGAATGCCCGTGCCGTAGAATAAGTTGGCGGGCAAGCCGATAATGCCCTTGATCAGGCCGCGCTGGATGAGATTGCGGCGGATGTCGGCTTCCTTGTTTCCGCGAAACAGCACGCCGTGGGGCAGAATGATCGCGCCCTTGCCCTTGCTCTTGAGCGACTTGATCAGGTGCAGCAAGAAGGCGTAATCGCCGTTCTTGATCGGCGGGATGCCGTACTCGAAGCGTTTGAACTCGTCGTTGAGTGGATCGAGGCCGTTCGACCAGGCCTTGGACGAAAACGGTGGATTGGCGACGGCGAAATCGAAGGTCTTGAGGCTGCCGTCTTTGTTTTTGAAGTACGGAGCGGCCAACGTGTTATCGCGCCACAGTTCGGCAGTCGGGTGGCCGTGGAGAATCATGTTCATCCGGGCCAAGGCCCAGGTGGGTTCATCCATCTCCTGACCGTAGATCGTGATGCCGCGCGGGGCCTCGGCGGCAGCTTTGAGCAGCAGCGAGCCGGAGCCGCAGGTGGGGTCGTAGATCGTCTGATCCTGGCGGGTCTGCGGCCCGATGCCGACGACCTTGGCCATGATGCGGGAGACTTCGGCCGGGGTGTAGAACTGGCCCTTGCTCTTGCCCGACTCGGTGGCGAAGTGCCGCATCAGGTACTCGTAGGCGTCGCCCAGCAAGTCGTCACCTTCAGCACGGTTGGTGCGGAAGTCCAGCCCGTCGAAGATCGCTACGAGCTTGGAGAGACGGTCCTGCATCTCCTTGCCACGGCCGAGCTTCGCCTCGTCATTGAAGTCGGCCTTGTCCACCACGCCCTTCAGTTCATTGGCCTCGGCGAGTTTGCCGATGATCTTGTTGATCTTGTCGCCGACCTCCTTATCGCCCTTGAGCTTGATCATGTCGGCGAAGGAGCCGCCTGCCGGCACCTCGATCACGGCGTCGGTCTTGCCGGCGTACTTGTCCGAGACGTACTTTATGAACAGCAGCGTGAGGACGTAGTCCTTGTACTGCGAGGCGTCCATGCCGCCGCGCAGTTCGTCGCAGCTTTGCCACAGCGAGCTGTAGAGTTGCGATTTTCTCAGGGCCAAAGTTACAGCTCCTTCCGGAAGCGTTTACCTCGTTTGCGCACAACCCACGGTCGGTAGCGAGCACTCTGCCGTGCTGCCTCCAGGCGATGTCCATCCCACTCTTCGCGAACTCAGGACGACGTGCCCGCCCGTCCCATTGCTGAGTAGTCATTTGACAGTTGCTGACTCCGGCTGTCAATCATTCGTCTGAAGCACGCGAGAAGAAGCCACCGCTCCAGGCGGGGCACCTGTGTTGCCACCAGAGGGCTATCCCGTTGCCACACGGGGCAACGTCGGCCGTCCTGTGGCGAACCGGGGAGACGCCGCAGGGGATAATGGGGACAGTCCGTCCCTCGGCCAGAATCTCCTTGCTGAGCACCATCTTCGTTGCCCTCATGGTCGACGCCAACGAACCTCTCTCTGGGAGAAACGGCCATGAATCTTCGCGTCGCTGTCGAGCAGTTTCTGCAACATCTTCAGGCCAGCGGCTTCTCTTGCCACACGATCCGCAGCTACCGCCACGACCTCGCCCGCCTGATCGAGTTCATCGGTCCGGCGCAGAACGTCAGACGCATCGAGGCCCCTGACCTGTCACGGT
>JAACEL010000400.1 GCA_011682535.1 Nitrospiraceae bacterium
CCCATCATCACGCTCTTCTCGTTTGGGCCATGGGGCTCGCCGATCATACAATGGTAATCGTCCACTACGACCTTGAGAGCGTTCTCGCTGTTCTTCACCGCATCGGTAATATCCATCTCAAAGCCATGGAAGCCCCCGTCATGGACGCCAATTGAGTTGCCGTTTACATAGACGGTCGTCCGCCAGTTTGAGCGTTCAAAACGAATGAATTTCCTGGGAAGAAGCTGGATCTCGTCCGGCACATCGAAGGTGCGTTCGTACGTGAAGGACGATGACTCGCATTTAGTGTCATAGCCCTCGCCGTACCAGTTCATGATGTGCGGTACGGCAATGCCCACCTTCCGGCCTTGATCGCCTTGAATCGTCCAGACCGCTTGAGTTTGGTCGGACAGCGGAACGCGCAGGTCTCCCCAACACGCGGATGTGACGCCGGCCGTAACGAATAGCAGAATCAGAAACCGCCCGACGGTACGGCGTGTATGGCCTCGCTTCCATCTAAGTCTGGTCCAATGCCTCTTCTGAGCATAGGTCATGGATTCGTCCTGTGAGTTGCTCTTCATCTCATGAGAGTGGCCGTTCAAGAAGGTCACACTCCACCAGCACCTTCGACGAAGGGGTTACTGCAAAACTCCGTATTTCGAACGCGCTCAACGAGATCTCCTGCTCGATGCCAAGTGCAGGAATGCTTACGGTGGTCGTTCGCGCCGAGCCCGTTGGTTCGAAGAGACGCAAGATGTAGGTCTCGCCTTTTTCAGCATGTTTGAAGGCAGTCAGTTGGACTGTCTCGTCACTGAACGACACGCCGGGCAATGGGGCTTCCCCTGCTCCCGAGGGATAGAACGAGAGGGCCATGGGACGTTCATTGTGCGCCAAGGCCTCGCGGTCGATCTTGCCCATCCGATGGCCGCAATCACCGGCATTCAGCCAGAAGGTATATTGGCGTTCGCCTTGGTCAATGCGAGGGGTCATTCGATCCTGCGGCGCGAGCGGCGATATCTCGTCCAGAGGCAGGGCGGAGTAGGCCGGTGACCGAAGTAGCGTCAGGCCGATTTCGTGGTTCACAAAGTCCGACCCGTAGACACCATCATTGATAATGGTCACGGCCTTGTTGTCCGTCTCGGAAACAGCCGCCGTCCACTTGTGCGCGACGACCTCTCGTTGCTCACCCGGAAGCACATCGCATCCGTATGCGACCTGGCCCCAATATCTGGCGTCCTCCAGAGCAGTGGGAACGGCCAGTTTCAACAGTGCGTTCTTCTCATTCCAATACACCCGCGCATGGACCTCAACTTCCGTGCCGCGCTTTGGGAATCGGTAGGTTAGAACCACGAACGAATCACCGTAGCTCAAGAGCGCTTCGACCACGGCGCGCACGGGACCATCTTCAATGACCCGGACGGAGGGGAGTTGCATGGGCAAGTCAAGGCCGGACAGGCGCGTGCCCGCTTCGGGCGTCATCAACGCGAACTCGCCTGCCCTGTCGCGAAAGCGCATGACCCGTGTTGCCCAGGGATCTTCATTGTCCTTCATGACGACAGGGCGAAAGGCGCTCGGCCGTAGGTAATCCGTGCCTCCCACTGCATACTTGTCCATGAGGCCCGTGCAGCAGTTGATCACGACTTCGAGTTGGTCCGTCTTGAACGTGATTGTGCCGTTCTCGGGTTGGAGTGCAGGCGCCGGTTTCGCCTCCAATGCTTCAAGACGGCAATCGATCCGGTTCATCTGCGACGGCTTCAAGCGGGCATGAAAGGCACAGCGCTTGCGCCAGTCGTTTGAAAGATTGCTGACTTCCTGCTCAACCTGACAGGGGATCTCCCCGCCATCACAGCGAGCATGGACCTGCATGAATACACCGTCTGCGCTGGCAGTGGGCAGATTGAACTCACACTCGAAGATGCCTTCGACGGGGTAGGGATGTGGATTGTGTATCAGAACCGGGATCGCCTCTTCGGTACCCTTTGGTTGACCGGCGGTCAACGCGAAGAAAGCGCGTGCCTTGAGGCGCGACGTAATCTCCAGGCCGTGACCAAGAAGCCGAAGCCCCGCATCTTCGCACGCCGGCACGGAGGAACCTGGCAGAATATCGTGGAATTCCGCCACGAGCAAATCGCACAACGCGGCGTTCAGATCATCGCAAGGATAGGCCATCCGCCCTTGCAGGGCCGCGTTCGAAGCCATCTTTTCGACGGCGTAAATCTCATTTTCCAACAGGCGATGTTTTTGCTTGATTCGGATCTGCGAGGTGTAGCAGCCGACCGCCCAAGCGTTGAGATCTCCTTCGTGACGCGGCCGCTCCATACCGCGTTCCCTGCATTCGGAAAAATAGGCCTCCGGTGTCGAATGGATGATGGGAAAGTCACCATTCCTCTCCATGATGTGCGCGATATCCCTGAGGTCCGCCCGCGAAGGTCCCCCGCCATGGTTTCCAACGCCCCAGGTTACCAGGCCAACTTCACGTTCAGCATGCTTCGCTATATAATATTCAAGTGCACCTTTGATGACTCCTCTCTTGTTCGAGCCGTACCACGTCAGCGTGCGGTGGCCAGCCACCTCCGATCCGTCATACCCCACCCAAACATAGTCACTATCGGGTAGGGGGCAGTCCTCTTGATTCGGACGGCAGTGGACATACGAATCGTAGCCCGTCTTCGCGAGGATTTGCACCAACCCGCGAGTGTGCCCGAAGGGATCGAAATTGATGGCCGTCGTGGGTTCGACGCCAAACTTCTCCATGAAATACTGCCTTCCGAGCAGGATTTGGCGTACAAAGGATTCGCCACTGGGCATATTGCAGTCGGGCTGAAGATACCAACCGCCCATGATGTGCCATTTGCCCTGCGCAACCAGTTTCTGAATGCGTTCGAAGAGGGCAGGCTCATATTCTTCAACCCACTTGTAGAGAATCACTTCGTTGTGGTTGAAGACGAATCCGTCGTTCTGTTCGCAAAACTCGGCCGCAGTTCGAAAAGTTGACAGAGCCTCGGCCGCCCCTTCTTGCGACTCCCAGAGCCAGCAGGGATCGAGGTGGGCATTACATACAAGATGAAGACGTTTCATGATTTATCCTTTGACGCATCCGACATTCCATTGATGGCATGCCGCTCCAATACCAAACTTGCTTGCAAGGCAATACCCGCGCGCATAGTCCAGTGCTACACATCGCGATTCCCAGTTCATACTCCATCGCCCGGCAAGCCGAGCCGTTCGTACTGGTCTGGGGGTGCTTCGTTTTCCCGCATGAGCCGCACAAGGTGGTCCGTCATCATTTGCTCTATGTCGGGATCCTTGATTGGATGTTGCTGTTGCGGATCATCTTCAAGGTCAAACAGCAATGTGCCGAAGTCGTACGCATTGGTCCAGGGATGGCCTGGAATCTTCATGGCCGGGCATCCCTTCGTGAACGAAAATGGGCCGGCGAGTTGCGTCCGGCCGAGTTTCGCCAAATCGAAAAAACCTTGCATGGCGGTCGGCATAAGGGTGTAGTCATAGAGCGGCCCGTTGTCCGGCGAAACGGGTCCGCGCATATAGACGTACCGTCCGTCCGTGCAGTTGACATGGCCGCCGTAGATGCCGAATAGAGCAGCGTCTCGGATAGGCGCGTCGGCAGCTATGGTGTCCCGGAGTGGCACACCAAGCATGTCGTTCGATCGTTCGACGCCGAAGAACTCGAGCAAGGTCGGTCCCAAATCGATGGTTTGGACCAGGCAGTCGCAACGTTCAGCCTTTCGACGGCACCGCGGATCCCAGATGAATAGCGGCACGTGGGATAGCTCTTCGTACCACGGAGGCCGGTTCTTTGCCCACCAACCGTGCTCCCCCAGCAGGAAACCGTGGTCCGTGTTCACGATGAGCATGGTGTCTTCCCACAAATCGAGTTCGTCCATGCGGTCGAGCAATTTTCCCAGGTACACGTCGCACATGCTCACAAGGGCAGCATATTCGTAGCGGCAGTGTTGAACTTGGTCCGGGGTTTCCTCGACGGGGCGATAGGCCGGCCAGTCGAAATGAGGGCCCGTATAGTCATGAGGATATAGATCCTTGTAAGGCTGGTGAGCGAAGAACGGTTCGTGCGGGTCAAAGGTCTCGATCTGCAGGAACCAGTTGCCGGTGGTGTGATTCGTGTCCAGGAACTCGATGGCGTTGGCAAAGGTAAGGGCCTGTGGCTGATGCCCTTCCCGGTCAATGTGCTTGCGGTTGGCCCAATGGAATGCCTCCTTCTGGCCAATCGTCTCCGGCATGTCGGGTGGGGCCACTTCGGCCTTCCACGGATCGCGTTCTTGTCCCCGAACGAGTTCGAAGGAACTGTAGCGTTCATGGTACGTGGCTCCACCGTCTTCCCAATAGTGGTAGTGGTCCGTGGAAAGATGGGTGTAGATGCCTTTGTTCTTGAGCATCTGCGGCATCGAGTCGTCGAATGGTTCGATCGGCCCCCAACCCCGGTGGAGGAAGTTGAGCCGGCCGGTGTGCAGTTCTCGCCTGGCGGGCATGCAGGGCATACTGCCCACGTAGGCCCTGTCGAAGGTGACCGTTCGCTCCGCGAGCCGCTGGAAGTTGGGCGCGTGAACCCAGTCGCAGCCGTAGGGCGGCAGCATGTGCCGGTTGAGCGAGTCAAACATGAGCATGATGGCTTTCATGGAACGTGCTCCTTGATGCCCCTCGTTTTCAGTCGGTTGCGTTGGGCTGCACGCGCCCAGGTCAACCCATCACAATGTCCACGTTGAGTGTTTCACCCGGCTCCGGGATCGGGAGCAACTGGTCCACGGGATAATCG
>JAACEL010000401.1 GCA_011682535.1 Nitrospiraceae bacterium
TGGCGACCCGTCTTGCTGGAGATAGAACGGCCGCCGATTCACCCTCATCATGTTGCTCATCCGCCTCATGGCCCCCGGCACATCACCGAGATCCTGTGCCAGGACGTACTCACCCGAGACATCCAGGTTCAGCGTAGTACTCCGTGGCGTGAGCACCCCCACCGTGGATCGCAGTTCACTCATCCCCCCGCCCTGAGGCACGCGCAGCAGTTCAAGCTGGTACAGCTCCCGAGTACGTGCACGCCCCGCCGTGCCGTAGACCACCGCATAGGCCGTGAAACCGAACGAAAACACCAGTAGCATCGCCCACGCCCACTCACGCCGTTTCAGCCAACTGAAGAACAGCCAGTTCGCCACGATGGCAATCCCGAAGTAAAGCGCCAGATAGGTCATCACCGACGACTTCGAGTGAATGACGATGCCGCTGATATGGGGTAAAACTTCCCCGACATGGCTGGAGGCCGAAGCGTAGTTCAACCGGCGCGCCTTCCGCCGCCGCACCGCCTCTCGCCACAGGCTCTTGTAACCGAGCGAGCCCTGCAACGCGTGACTGTCCGCATCGACAGCCATCACATAGACCCGCCCACTGCCCAGATCGCGGCGCGTCGCCAGTACACGATCACGGCCAAACTTCTTCACACCCTCCAGCACCGGAGTCAACTCCGCCACGGCATAGTCGCGGTGGCCGCGTGCCCCCACTTGGCCCGCTTTGTCGAATACCGCGGCCGCCAGATCCAGTTCGTTAACCGTCTCTCCCGCCCGGATCTCCACCCCCGCCAGTTCTTCCACCCATGTCCGGTGGTACCACCGGGCAAACTCGCCCGTGCACACCACGATCGTGCCTCCCCCCACCACGTAATCGTACAGCAGTTCCCGCTGCCTGCGCCCGATGCGCGACGGCTCAGTATTGCCCATGATGATGACGTCGAACGGGGTATAACACGGCGCGTACTTCGCCAGACGCAGCAACTCTTCACGCGAAAGCGCCTCACGATGAAAACGCAGTGGCTCCTGCCCGGAAGTGTTGATGGCCTCGGTCAGGAAACCGAACCCGCTACTCTCGTCGTCCAACACGAGCCCCATCAAGTCCTGTTCGTCGATCGGCGTCAGATCTTGATACGGCGGAAAGTCGACCACAGCCCTCCCGCCACCGTCCACGTCGCCGCCCCGGTACAGTTGAACCTCCATGCGCGACACGGTCCCCATGTAACAGCACAACTGGAAACGCTTCACGCTTCCCTTAGGCGACTCCGCGCGCACACGGTAGATCGGGCTTTGCACCGCCCCCTCTACATCGTAGAGGCGCACTTCCACCCAACCCGAGACGTCCACCTTGTCATTCCTGACAAACACGTCTACAGGCGCCCACGACCGCGCGCGGTACGCATACCCGTAGTTCACCGAGAAGTCGAGGACAATCTCCTCCTCAGCAATCCTGCGGTCTTCCCTCAACCCGTCCAGTTCGCCTACGTCCTGACACCATGCAACCAGACACAGCGTCAGAAGAACCGAGACCACAAGGCCAACCCGCGTCACAGCCACGCCCTCCGAGAGTACACCCACCATTCCAAAGCCAACACCCCCAGCGCCGCCATTACAAACCAATGCCACAGTTCGCGATCTTGTTCAATACCTCCCCGTTCCCCAACCACGTCGCTCCGGCCGATGGTCAACGAGGGCGCAGGCGAAACGGATGATTCGTTGAGGTCCAACAAGTTGACCGCATACACCTCACGATGCTCGCCATAGACCACATCATACAGACCCGCCTCGCGCGTGTCGCCGAAGTAACTCGGACGCGTCGGATCGAGGCGAAGCGTTTGCGAGCCCCCGTCCGGCAACGTAACCTCCGCCGTGTCGGCCCCATTCGTGCCCAACAACGTGAGGCTCTCGCCCGCCCGGACCGAAGACTCCCCCGTGAGCGTTGCGCGCGGCGTCCACGCGATCAAATTCTGCACAAACAACGGAAACGACAAGCGTAGCGGCCAGTTCGAGTCCGCCAAGTCGAACGCTACCACCACCATCTGCTTGCCCCCGCGCGACACGTCGGCCACCAGAGCCCCTCCCCGACTCGACACCAACGTCCGGCTCCCTTCCGGCAGCGTCAGACGCTGCGCCTTGGTCACGTTGACGTTGGACGGGTTCAGGAAACGCATCACCGGGTGCTCCGCGTCCGTCGCGATGACCCCCGGCTTCTCTAGCATACCTTCCGTGCCCAATCCCTCAAGCGGCGGATACGCGTTGATATACACTGACGTCCCCTGCGGCGCTTCGGCCGGGGAGTGTCCGTCGAAGATGGTGAGATCATAGTCGTCCGACCGCGCATAGTCGGCGGGCAGAATCGTGCTCAGTTCCACTTGAGGACTCAACGCGAGGACTCGTTTGAGGAAATAGGCGCCCGCCGAGTCACTCTCCGCCACAAGCAACACCCGCACCAGGCTCGCAGGGCGCAACACAAGCCACGCGATGTTGTCGACCGCCAACGCGTCCTCCCAATCCAGTTCCGCCCGCAGCACCCCCGTCTCGACCGGCGGCAACGCAAACAACAACTCACCCATATCCCGCCCGGCCACGGCCACTTCCTCCACCGCCATCACCTCGTCGTCCAGATACAACGTCAACGTCGTTACCAACGGACTCGATGCCTCGTTCCGCAGCAGTACCAGGCATTGGCGCTCCCCTTGGCCTTCCAGCGAGTCGCGCACGCTGAACGCCACGATGCCCGCGTTCTCATCCGTCTCCCCCACCTGGAGATACGTCACATCAAAGGCGCGCGACCCGATGTCGGCCAAGTCCGCAATCTTCCCGTCGCCCAGAATTACGATACGCAGGTTGGCCTGGGCCGCCTGCAGCGAACTCGCCACCAGCACGGCATCGCGAACACGCGTAGAGGCGTCACTCGCTTCGATCGAGCGGATCGCCGCACGCAGGCGCACCCGGTTGTCCATCAACTCACACAGCACGTCCGAACTGCGGTTGAACGTGACCACCATCATCTTGTCGCCCCCGACCATGTCGTCCACGATCTCCAACGCCTTCTCCTTCGCCAACTCGAGACGCGTCTTCCCCTTCTCCAGAGTCTGCATGCTGGCCGACGTGTCGAACAACAGGCACCGGTCGCTTCCTCCGGCCGCGTCCGCCCGAACAAACGGCCGCGCCAGACCGGCCACCAGCATCAAGAGCACGATGATCTGCAACAGCAGCAGCAGATTCTTGCGCAGACGCTGAAAGGGCGCGTTGGCCGTAAGATCCTGAAGACTCTTGTGCCACAGCAGCGTGCTCGAAATCACCACATGCGTACGCCGGAGCTTGAGCAGATACAGCACCACCACCACTGGAATCAGCCCCAGAAAGGCGAAAAACACCGGCGCCAGGAACGCCCCGCGCAACGTGCCCATCAGGCCGTCCATAGCGCCTCCAGCCGGACCGCGGAACCTGCGGATCTCGTCGTGTCACCCTTCACTTGAGCAGCCCCCCCTGACGCATCACATCCAGCGTCAGACGTTCGAACGACATGTCGCTCACCGCCGGCACGTACACAATGCCACGCGCCAGGCACTCGCGCCGCAGCGCCTCCTGAAAGCCCGCCAGGTTCTGCCTGTAACGTTTCAGCAGCGCCTGGCTCATCGAGATCTCCGCGAACGCTTCCGTCTCGCTGTCCACCAGCCGCAAGTCGCCCGAGATCTGAGGGTCTACTTCCTCTCGCGACAATACGTGGATTACGTACAAGTCCGACCCCGACACACACAGCCGTCTGAGACAACCCTCAAACCCCGCCGGATCCAGAAAGTCCGACAACAGCACGGCCACTCCCTTGGCGCGATTCCGCAGTGTGTACGAGCGGCAAGCCTCCTCCAACGACGTGCCGCCCTCTGCTTCCAGCGCTTCCAGGAAAGAGAACAAACGCCCAGCCGAGCCCTTGCCCCGGCATGGACGCATCCGGATCGCGGCATCCCCACGGAATGCCTCAACGGACAGCCGGTCATACCCAATCAACGCGATGTACCCCAGCGCCGCCGCCATCTGTCGCGCAAAATCCATCTTCGACGGCGAGCCGAATTCCATCGAACGGCTCGCGTCGATCAACACATGCAGCGTCAGATCTTCCTGTTCCTCAAACAGCTTCAGATACAGGCTGTTCAGCCGCCCCACGATGTTCCAGTCCACATGACGCAGATCGTCCCCCTGCACGTAGTCCCGGTAATCGGCGAACTCCACGCTGCTGCCCTTGCGCCGGCTCTTGCGCTCACCCTTCGCAACGCCCAGCCGCGCCCGCTTCGACACTAGCGCCAGCCGTTCCAGCTTCCGCAGGAACTCCGCATCCAGCAACTTGCTCTTTGTTGACACCGCCACGTCCAATCACCTCTCTGCTAATACCCGAACAAGGGCCTCCGCCCTTCCGTCAGGCCACCCGAGCCACCGTGCTGACGTGCCCCAAGACCTCGTTGACAACATCGTCGCTACTTACCCCGTCGGCTTCGGCCTCGAAATTCAACAGCACCCGGTGCCGTAGCGCAGCCAGCGCAGCCTCACGCACGTCGGCAAAACTCACGTTGAACCGCGACGCGCGAAGTGCGTTGACCTTGCCCGCGAGCAGCAACGCCTGCGCCCCGCGGGGACTCGAACCAAACCGCACATACTTCGGAACAAGCCCGGGCGCTGTCTCGTGCGCCGGATGCGTCGCCAGCACTAACCTTACCGCGTAGTCAACCACTTCCGGCGCAGCCGGCACATCACGCACAAACGCCTGCCAACGGTTGATCTCCTCACC
>JAACEL010000402.1 GCA_011682535.1 Nitrospiraceae bacterium
CAAGGACGCGCGGGTGCTGGTGCTGGGCGTGTCGTACAAGCGCGACGTCGACGACACGCGCGAGTCGCCTGCGCTGAAGCTGATCTCGTTGCTGAAAAAGCGTGGCGCCGTGTTGGACTACAACGATCCGTACGTGCCCCGCATCCCCAAGGTGAGGCGTTACGACCTGGACATGGCATCGGTCGAGCTTACGCCGGAGAACCTGGCGCAGTACGACTGCGTGCTGATCGTCACGGACCACTCCGGCTACGACTACGACCTCATCGTCGGCAACGCGCGGCTGGTGGTCGACACGCGCAACGCGACGCGCGACGTGAAAGAGGGCCGCGAACGGATCGTGAAGGCGTAGGTCGGTGGCGGCTGGGACTTGAAGGCCGTCGGTTCTTCAGCCTCGCTCCCACGATCCGGCATACTCCCCCACCGCCTGCGTGACCCCCTACTGGCCTTCGAGCGCCTTGTGCATGCGCCCGAGAAGCGCGACGGATTCGCGGTGGAGTAGCGGGGCGAGGTCGGGGCTTATCGAGTTTACTTCGCCGTAGGGGCCGTCGGGGTCGTCGTAGGTGTAGGGGGGTTGGGTGTCCCATTGGCTCTTGGGAATGATGTAGCCAAGTTCATCGTTGGCGAGGCCGAACACCATGTTCAACTTGCCTTTCATGACTTCGGCGCGCAGCGGGGGCACTTCGACGGGGGCGATGGGGAAGTCCTGACCAGCGGGGGCTTCGACGCCGCCGTCGGCGATTTCGGGATACAGTTCGCCGGGAATAGTGAGGATTTCGACATCGCCGATCCGGATGACGTCGATTTCGGTCCGGATCTTAAATCCCCAATACATGCCCGGGTGGATAAGGCCCAGCACGGCGCCGATGCGGAACAGGCCTGAGGTGGGCGCGTAGAGGGTCTTGGCGGCTACGGCCACGCGGGGGTTCTCGCACTTCCAGACGCTTTCGTCTTTGAGGGCCTTGACAATTTCGATAGCGAGGTTTTCTCCGAGGGCCTGGGCCTTGGGCCAGTCGCTCTTTCTGAACTTGTCGACGCCGTTGCGGTGGGGAACGGTGGTGTGCAACTGGGTCATGAGACCGCCCACCATGCCCTGGAAATACAGGCACATGCCGCCGAAGCCGCTTACGCCATTGGGGTCTTCGACGCCGTTCTCGACGCCCTCGCGCAGCCAATAGCAGAAGTCGGCGGTGAGCAGGGGATTGCTGCCGCCGAGGGTCTCGGGGTGGTTGCCCCACGAGACGAGGGTGGCAATGTTGGTGCCTATTTCGGGACGCCTGAATTGGATGCAGGCGAGCTTTCGGTCGTAGACGATGGGCTTGCGCGAGTCGTCGACGAAGTTCTCGATGGGGTCTAGCTCACGCTCGGCACAGAACATCTCGGCTGGCTGGAGGCGGTTGACGGCATCCGTGACGGCACTGACGCAAGCGCGCCGGAACAGGCTCATGTAGCGTTCGTCGAGGGTCCAGGGCAGAGGGAACTCGTTGCTCCAGATGCCCATGGTGTCGGGCACTTCGTGGATATGCTTGCTCGAGAACACGACATGGTCGACACCGAGAGCGGGATCGATGGCCTTGCGAATCTTAATGAATTGGTCGTGGAAGATGCCGATGCTGTCGATAGACACCATGGCGACGGTGACGCCGTTGTTGCGCACGGCGATGGCGCGCGCCCACAGGGGGTCGTGGACGCCCTTTGCGGGGCGGTTGCTGCCGAAGCCGGCGATCCAGATGGGATCGAATTCGCCATTGTTGTTGTCGTCGTTGTAGGTATCGCCCTTGTCTTTGTTGTATTTGTTGTCGCCGTCGACGTCGTTGTAGGTGTCGTACTTGGAGAGGTCGGGGGTGATATCGGCCTTGGCGACGCCGACCTCGAGCATCCCGGGCTCGCCTTGGCCAACGTTGACGAAGTCGACGCGGTAGAAGCGATGGGGGCCTTTGATCTGAAACGCGAGCACGGCCACGATCAGAACGAAAGGGCTGGCGAGAGCGATGAGTTTCTTCTTGTGCCGGAACAGAAAAGAATCTTGCAGGGACATGGTGCCACTCCAGTTTGTTGACGATGCGATGCGAGAGGCGGACGGGACTCAGGCCGCCGCTTTCGCCGGGCGGCCGGGCTGCGCAAGTTTCGCGTCCTGCTCTCCGAGCCACTCGATCGAATCGTCGATTACACGCCACAGGGTTTTCTCGTCGGTACCGATGTGGTCGCCGGCGTAAATTCGAATGTCTTTGGGTTCGCGCACGGCGTTCTGGAGCGCGCGGGCGGCCTCGTCCGCAATCAGGCCGTCGTCGGCGCCGTTCTGGATGAGTACGGGGCGCGGCGCGATTCGGCCGGCGTAGTTGGCGGGGTCTGCTACGTCCATGAAGTACCACGCGGCGAATTTGGCGAGGGGCAACCAGCCGCCCAGGCCCGCGGCAACTTCGCGCGCGGTGAGCAGCTTGCTCCAGCGGGCGCCGCCGTAGCACAACACGGCCGCGCGGATCCGCTCGTCGAAAGCGGCGGCGGTACTTCCGGTGATGGCCCCATAGCTGGCGCCGAACAGGTAGATGCGGTCGTGGGCGATGTCGTCGCGGGTGTAGAGGTAGTCGACAAGACGGCGGGTGTCTTGGACGGTGTAGGCGGGACGCAGGCGCATGGCTTTCAATTCGTCGAGACCCGATACGTTCTTCAGCTTGCGCTCGCCGCGGGTGAACTGGTCGAACGTGGCGAAGGCGAACCCGGCGCGGATGAAGGGGGCGGCGATCTCGTCGAGGAACTCTTTCTCCTGGCCGATGCCGTGGAGGAAAATGACGCAGGGGAAGGGGGCTTCGAGGTCGAGCGGCGTGGCAATCAGCGTGGGGACGCGCTCGCCGCGGAACCCGTCAAAGTAGAGATGGGTGCGCAGGTAGAGGGGTTTCTTGTCTTCAGCGGACGCTCTGGGGCCGGTGCGTTCCTCCGCGCCCGCGACCTCGGTGGAAGCCACCACCTCGATGTTGAGCGGCGCGTTCGGGTCGTAGCCGTCGAAATAGCGCGCGTCCATCACCTTCTTGTTGATGCCCAGCCCGATGATCAAGAGAACCAACGCCACACCCGCAACAGCGGCGGTGACCTTCAATGCCTTCATTGTATCTCCGATTTCTGCGGTCTAGCGCGTTTCACGATTGATCCGCCGCCAATCTGCTTGTTGCGGCAGGGGACCATCTCCGGCTGTCAATTGCTCAGTTTCTATACATCCATCAAGACTTGTTTACACTATATATTGCAACACTTAGAAGCACAAGTGCATTAGGTTGCGGCAACCGGAATCCCTGCCGCTGGGAATAGAAAACGCATCAAGTGGCCTGAGCGGTTACCCTTTGACACGTATTGGGTATCTTCCTTTTCCCGATGCGTGTAGCTGACTTGGCAGTATTCTCCGCCCCACTTTCGGGTCTGCGCCGTGAATGAACGCGTCGCGGATGTCCCTCTGGCGCCCCATCTCGATCTCGAGCACGTGTACACGACTGCGTGCGTGCGTGCAGAAGCACATCCAGGAGATGTGAACGGGTGTTCGGCGAACGGGTGTTCGGCGTATTCACTTCCCCTCGCGCGAGGCGTGCTGTTCCAGCAACTCCTCGAGCATTGAGAGCCCCTTCTTGCATTCTTTTATCGCCGCTTCGTAGTCGTGATCTTCGAGCGCCCGCATTAGTTGCACCGACAACGCTTTCTGTATCTGATTCACGTTCAAGGAACCCAATGACTCAAGCGCCTTCTGTTGGAGCCGCTGGACTTGCTGAAAGGCGGTGTCATGCGGATCCGTGCCCACACGAGGGCGCCGGTCCAAGACTGGTGGCAATGGAGGAAAGGCGGCATGCGGTTCGGCCTGGTACCAGAACGCGCAGCTTGAGTAGTCGTTTGCCATGTTGTTGGCGTGTCCGTGTTCGATGGTGACCCGGATGGATTCCTGGAACCGGATGGGATCGGTCACGAAGAAGCGGTACATGGACACTTTCCCGAGA
This sequence comes from Nitrospiraceae bacterium, assembly GCA_011682535.1. Classification (GTDB taxonomy): domain Bacteria; phylum Hydrogenedentota; class Hydrogenedentia; order Hydrogenedentales; family SLHB01; genus JAACEL01. The sequence continues at coordinate 3,975 of JAACEL010000402.1, forward strand.
TAGTCTCGATTCCCAATGAGGTGGTAGCCCGTATACGGCCCGGCATACTCGGTGTTCGGACATGCTCCCCCGCCGAAGATCTCTTCCGAGCCCGTGCCGTGGATGGAGGGCGGCCACGCCTCCCCGTCAATGAATATCATGTCGTCGCCTTCGCCGTACCACGTGTCGTCATCTCCGCCGTGTTGACCCGCGGCCACGTTGTCCACATTCAGGAAATACCCGGCGAGGTTGCCGTGGCCTTCAGCCTCGAGAATCACGTAGTTCTCTTTGCCATCGAGATTGATCCCATCGTGTATGGTCACGTTCTTCTGTTCGCCCACGGCGGTCGTCGGATTCTCCCGGCGCCATTGCGCGTGGAACCGGCCCACATTGTCGTCCAGTTTGTCGAGCTTCTCATAGTCGACGTGATACCAAACCCCCACCGGCTCCGTCCCCTCGTTGGTGAGTGTCAGACGCGCGCCATCGGCGAAAGGCATCGGGAAATAGCTGTTGAAACCGAAGGTACCCACGACCCCTGTTCCCGGGTTCACGCTCACCAGCAGCGATTGGAAGAAGACCGGGCGCTCGTGGCCCAAGCCAAAGAAGTCGCCGAAGGGAACTTCCACACTTGGGTTGGCTTCTCCATCCCAGTACATACGAAGCACGGTGTCGCGGAGGTAGTGTTCCGAGCCAATCACGGTGAAATAAAGGTGTCGAATGCACCCGGCGCCGGGAATATCGGCAAGCTCGAGCGTTTCTCCGGGCAGGATACTGCACGAATCGCCGTTGCCTCCTGACCGGTCGTAACTGGACAC
>JAACEL010000078.1 GCA_011682535.1 Nitrospiraceae bacterium
AAGTGCCTTGGCTTGGCAACAAACACCTGCGATTCACACTCGGCTGAGCCCGCATGGTGTTAACTCAAAAAACTAACATGGGAATCCAGGCTAGGGGTCCGGCCACAATCAGGTTGGTCCACTTGCCTTCGGGAACCTATGAGATAACCGGGGTGTGCTTCAGGTATAAAGAAACCAAGAATGCCCGGCAAGAGACTGATCTCCACGAAGTACGCAAGAGGATTCAGGTTGACGAGGGCTCAGTACGCAGATCGATCTTGATATCCCCGTTGCTGAATAGGCACGGAAAGGAAGGCGTTTGTGAAAGTACCCGACTATGTGTATGGCAGCATCGCACCGTGCTTCACCGTGTTCAACGAGGACGAATCGTTCGACCCGGACGGGCAACGCAACCTCTACGACTTCATGTTGCAGTCGGGTGAGTTGAGCGCGTTCTTTATCCGCGCGGGCATGGGACAATGCCACGCGTACGAGTTCGAAGACGTGCGCCGCGTCGCCAAAGTCGCTTCGGAGCATCTCGCGGGAAAAGCGCCGGTGCTGATGAATTGCGCGGGAATCTGGGACGGCATCCGCGAGGCGGGCCATTGGCCCAACCCCGACACCTACGTGGATCAGACGATCGAGTTGTCCAAGTACGCCGAGAGCGTCGGCGCCACGGGCATCGTGGCCATGGCGCCCGAGTGCCTCGTCACCGAGAACGGCGCGGACATCAACGACATCTACCCTCGCTTCTTCGAAACCGTGTGTGACGCCGTCTCCCTGCCTGTGTTCATCTATCAGCCTGGACTCGCGCCGGAGGTCCGCTTCACGCCCGAGCTGCTGGCGCGCGTGGCCGAGCATCCCAGCATCGCCGGCATCAAAGTCTCCACCACCGACGGCTACTACGCCTACACCCTCATCCGCGCCGTGCGCGATATCGAGTTCCACCTCATCACCGGCGCCGAGATGCTTTACTACGCCAACCTGTACGCCGGGTCGCGCGCCGTCATCGGCGGCGGCTGCAACCTCTACCCCCGCATCCTCAACGCCACCCTGCATCGTTACGAACGGGGCGATCACGAGGGCGTCCTCGAAGCCCAAGACTCCACCGACATGCTGTTTGCCGCGTGCCCAAACTCCGCAAGCTTCATGAAACGCTGGGCCACCGAAAGCGGCTTCCCCGTGGGCCCCACCGCGCGCACTACAGGCCGGGGCCCCTACGGCAAGACCAAGTCCCACCTCGCCGGCGAAGATTACGCAGCCTACAAGAAGCTGCTGGAGTCGGAGTTGGAGAAGTACCAGTAGACGCCCCTTTCCCTGATAGCACGGTCGAGTCTTCGGAGCGCCGTATGTCTTCGAGCCGGGAGCGATTGCTGCGAGATCTCTCGTTCCCAAGTTGCACTTGGATTACCCCGCCAAAAGTCAGGGCGGTTTCTGGATGTAGACTGCGGTAGCTTGCTACCGCTTTTCCGGAGGGGCGCTTGCTCCCCGGCGCAAGCGCCCGTAACCCAAACCCACGCTGCGCCTTCGAAGGCAGGAAGCAAGCTTCCTTAGCGAAAGCGCAAGCAAGCTTGCGCACTCCAAAGAGCCCTTCGGGCTCATCCGTACCGACTTTTGGTGGGGTAATCCACTTGGGAACGAGGGCATTCGCACGGGGTGTGGATCTTGTCCCAGCGGTGGCCTATGATGACTCCGGTGTCGCTGGGACATCGAAAGAACGTGGGCCGAGGCGGCCTTTGGGCTTCGTAACGGATCGAAAAGGGAGAGGGTCATGTTGGGCATATCGTTGTCGCGTCGGGGATTTCTGGCATCGTCGGGGTTGGCCCTGGGGGCCGGGATGATGGGCGGCGCCGTTCTGGGGGCGAATGACCGCATTCGGGTCGGCCTGATCGGCGCGGGGGATCGGGGCCGGGCGCACATCAATAGTCTGGGCAGTTTGGCCGAGTCGCACAACGTGGAGATTGCCGCCGTGTGCGACGTGTGGCGGCCCAACCGCGAATCCGGCGCGGGGATGGTCGAAAAGGCCTTCGGGAAGAAGCCCTTCCAGACGTCGCGGTTTGGCGAAGTGCTTACGCGCGGCGACATCGACGCCGTGGTCGTCGTGACCCCCGATTTCGCGCATACGCCCATCATGATCGAGGCGCTGAAAGCCGGCAAGGACGTCTACGTCGAGAAACCCATGTCGCTGACGGTGGAGGAGGCCTCCGAGGCCGTCGACCTCGCGCGGCAACACGAGCGTATCGTGCAAGTCGGCACCCAACGCCGCAGCGAGGGCCGCTGGGGAGTGGCCCACGACCTGATCGCCTCGGGCAAGCTGGGCCACGTCAGCCGCATATCGGCGGCCAACTGCTTCAACCATGCGCGCTGGGCACGTGATTTCAGCAACTGCAAGGAAGAAGACGTGGACTGGGAGGCCTACCTGTTCAACCGGCCCAAGGTCGCGTTCGACCCGCGCTTGTTGCGGCGGTGGCATCTGTACCGCATGTGTACGAACGGCATTTCCGGTTTGTGGATGACGCATCTGATCGACGCGGCCCACATGCTCATGGGCTCGACCTATCCCAACAGCGCCGTGGCGCATGGCGGCAACTACGTGTGGAAAGACGGACGCGAGCACACCGACGTGTTCCATGCCTTGCTCGATTATCCCGAGGGGTACCTGTTCGACTGGGCCATGAGCCTCACGAACGCGGCCGGCACCCACTATACCGTCCACGGACGGTACGGCACGCTCGACCTCGAGACCAGCACCTATTCCGGCGAAGGTGGCGAGAAAGGCAAGCAGATCGAAGCCGGCAAACTGGAATCCGCGCCAAACGGAAACCACATGGCCAACTGGATCGACTGCATGCGCAGCCGCCAGCGGCCCGTCGCCGACATCGAGTTCGGCCACCAGCACTCCGTGGCCACCATCATGGCCGCCCACGCCCTCGAAACCGGCCAGCGTATGCGCTACGACCCCGAACGGCGCAGGATGTTTCCCGGCTGAGTCGAGTGTGAGCGGCGCGAGCCCACGCAAACAGTGCGCCACCCGTGTTCAGCCCCACCGGGGTGGCAGCGGTTTCAGTCACCTCGCGTTGCTGTCACCCCGTTCGGGGCTCGTTGCCGAGGCCGGTTTTCCGTGGGTTCGCTCCGCTCACCCACGGCTGCCAGCCCTTCGGGCCTATCCGCCGTTCGGCGCACTCTCGCCCGGCACGAGGCGTCCGAACCATCCTAGAAGTGAAAGGTTCACGCCCTTCGACCGTCCAGCGATTTGTTCCAAGCAACCGGGTTGCCGTAATCGAGTCTTACTTCACCTTGTCGCGGCGTTCTTTCATCTCGCGCCACGTGGTGAGGATGATGCCTTCTTCCTCGACGACCTTCTTAACCTCGGGATCGCACATGGCGTTAAGCTCCGCCAGGCGCATGCGGCCCGACGAGGAGATGTGTTGGAAGTTCTCGGACGGGCGCGTGCAGTGCACGATGAACTCGGTGATGCCGGGCTTCAAGGTGCGTAGGAAGTCGATGACGAGGCCTTTCTTATCTTCGGGCGTCATGCCTTCGTAGCTGCCGACGTGGATGTCGTCGACGACCGGGAGGCCGGCGTCCCAGGCCTTCTGGGCCATCATCTTCACGGCCTCTTCCGGCAGCGGCAAGCCGGCCTTGACGTGGGTCAGGTGGCCGCCGGGCACGAGCACGGGGATGTTCTTCTCGGCGCCAACCTTGAGGTAGCGTTCGAAGAAGGCGGGCGAGGCGAAGAGGGTGCCCATGTGGGAGTCGAGGTGCGTGGGTTTGAGGCCGAGGGTGAGGGCACGATCGAGCTGGGCGCGGATCTCGGTTTCAATCTCGTCAGGCGAGGCATTGGCGACGACTTGCTCCACCTCGTGCCACATGCAGCCTTCTTTGTCGACGAGTCCGGGCACGGCGCTCTTACCGGCGACCGGACCCCAGCGGTAGTTTTTCCACTCGGAGGTCAACGTCAGGTGCAGACCGGCGTCGACGGTGGGGTTGGCGGCCACATAGCGTGCGAATTCACCCACCCAGGCGCAGGGCATCATGATGCTGGTCGAGGTGGCCACGCCCTTCTCGAGCGCTTCGATGGTACCCACGTTCGCGTCGTGGCACATACCGGCGTCATCGACATGGAAGATGGCGATGCGCGACCCGGCGGGCCAACCGAGGCGTTCGGCGTAGGTGGGTTCGGTATCGGCGTCAGCGTCCGCGGCGACAGCGGCGCCGGCCGCGAGCAACACCAGTGCGAGTGTGCTGGAAGTCAGGCAATTCATTTCAACAGTTCTCCTCGTGTTCTGGCCGCTCCGGACGCGTTTCAGGAGTGGTCGAGCGCCTTTCGCGCGGCTTCATCGGAGCCGGCGAGGGCACTGAGCACGCCCACTTTCGTCCGGGCACGGCCGGGGTCCTTACTCACCGCGTCGAGAATGCGTATGTCGATCAGGCCTCGACGGCGTTCGTAGTAGTAGATCCAGTACGGGTAATAGTACAACTCGGGTTCACCGGCGCCTTCGATCACGGGCTTGTGACGCTGTCCGCGGCGGCGCATGATGGACTTGAGCAACTCCTTTCGCCCACGGGTAACCGCTTCCTCTTCGCCGATCCGCGGCGGGATCGCCGCGTGGGCGGGGTCCAACTCGACCAACCCGTCGGCGGCATCCACCACGCTGAACGCGCCGGAATGGGCCTCGACGGATACATCGATGGCGCCGGGGCCGCGCCGGGAATTCACGGCAATCGGGATCAGGTAGTGGGGCAGCCAAATCAATTCAACGAATGGAACGCCTTTGCCGGTCGGACGGCGCTTGTACCATCCCCATAGATTGGCCCAGCGGGGCCGCTCGAAAAACGCAATTGCGTCGGCTTCCGAGACGATAGGCTCGACGCCCCTCATCCAGCGGCTACCTTTCTACGACGACGCGCCCTTGCGCCAGCCATAGACTGCGATTACCAAGCCAATGGCGAACAGGATCGCGCCGGCGGCGATGTTGACCACCGCGGCCCGGGTCGTGTCGGCCCAGAACGTGCCAATAAGGACGGGAATCGAGATCAGCGTGACGAAGCCGCCGAGCATCATCTGGGTCTCGGCATCGCGCTTGGCGAAGCGATTGGGGTCGCCGGGTTGTTGATTGTCTGTCATGTCCTTTACCGTCTCTCCGTTTGGGCTAGAAGTAGAAATAGACGACCAGATGGGGCAGCATCGACACGATCACCCAGAGACGCAGATCGTGGTAGAAATGCTTGCTGGGGGCTTCGAGGTTGACGTACTCGCGCTTGAGACCGACAAACACCCAGATCATCGTGCCGATGAAGAAACTCAACGCGACCACGCGCGCGATCAGCATGGCGCCCGGTATGTAGTGCATCGCCAGGGCCGTGTCGATCGGGTGGAAGAATGCCCGCAAAGGAGGGCCGAAGATGGTGTTGATGGCCGCCGATATGCTGTTGAGTAAGTCCGTCATGAGGAAATCCTTTCACCGAGTACGCGTTGGATCTCGCCGTCCTTCATGATCTGGCCCCAGACCAGCCCGCGAATTTTCTCATCCGGCTCACGCGGCGTCAGCAGGCTGACGATGATGGTGACGGCCAGCGAGAACACGAACGACCACCAGGCCACGAAAAGGAACGGGTCTTTGGAGGGGAACAGACCCTCGACGTTGTTGAGTATCGTCGTGAAAGCGACGCCGCACACAAGGCCGGCCAAGCCGCCCCAGCGCGTGGCGCGCGGCCACATGATCCCGAGCAGCAGAATGGCCAGCGTCGGGCCTTGGAACATCGACAGCGCCGTCTGGATGAACACGTACAGCCCCTCGGCCCTCCCCACCCACGGCGCGAGGACACCGGCCAGCACGATGAAAATGAGCGTGAAAACGCGTCCCACGATGAGGGCGTGGTGTTCGGTGATGTTCCGGCCGGTGGCCAAATGCATGAACCGGCCGTAGAGGTCGTTGGTCCAGATGGTGGCGGCGGAGTTGAGCGTGGAGTCGACGCTCGACATGAGCGCGGCGAACAGCGCGACGAACATCAGGCCGCGCAGGCCGGGCGGCAACAGCGTGGCAATCATGTGGGGCACGGCTCGCTCGGCGTCGGGTAGATCGGGCGTCAGGACTAGGGCGCAAAGGCCGGGCACGGCGACCATCAGGGGGATAAACGACTTGAGGAACCCGCCAAACAGCATGCCGCCCTTGGCGTCCCATTCCGAGCGTGCGCCGAGCGTACGCTGGACGACCGCCTGGTTGCCGCTCATATAGGCGATGGCCAGCACGATGCCCAGGCCAAACACAATCCCGGTCCAGGGATAGGGTTTGTCGGTGTCGTGCGGCAGGAGGAGCTCGAAATGGCCATCGTACGTGACCAATTCGTTGAGTTTGATCTTATCCTCGCCGCCGTAGGCGTCGGCCATGGCCGACGCGATCACCGCGCGGGCTTTCTCGCGCACGCGGGCGATGTTCTCATCGGCGGTCGCGGGGATCTCAACGGAATCCAACCGCAACAGGAATTTGTTCGACTGATCCTCGCCGGGAATAGGCACCCGCTTGGTTCTGATGACGTCGAACCCAGCGCCTTCGATGACCCCGGTGATGCTGCCGGTGGGCAACTCCTTTTCCGCCTGAAGCGTGACCATGACGCGTGGGCGGAGGTCCAACACTTTGCGCTGGAGTTCGGCGGGCCCGCCGACTTCCCACAGGCTGAGAATAAGCAGCGCGATGCCGCCGACGAACATGATGATCAACTGGACGACGTCGGTCATCACCACGGCGGACAGACCGCCCGAGAACGTGTAGATGCCCGTAACGATCACCATGACCCAGACGACGAAATAGGGATTCCAACCAAGGATGGTGTTGCTCAGTTGGTCACCGGTGACCCAAAGCATAAGCGCCAACATGGTGAGCAAGAACACCCCCCAGATGCCACCATGGATCACCCGCACGGCGGTGTTGTACCGCTTGCCGAGAAACTCGGGGATCGTGTACACACCGGCGCGCCAGAAGTAGGGCACGAAGACGAATGCCGCGAATACCATGGCGGGCATCGAGCCCATCCAGTCGAAGTTGGCGATCGCGATACCATCGGTGTACGCGCCACCCGCGACCGCCACAAAGTCTGTCGCACCGATGTCGCTCACGACAATCGACATGCCGATGGCCCAGAATGGCAAGGCGCGGCTGGCGACGAAAAAGTCGCCGGCGGACTTGACGTATTTGCTGAAAAACGTGCCCAGTATGAACACGCCCACCATGTACATGATGACGATGGTGATATCGATGCCCGCCAGGCCGCCGCCCACCTGCTCAGCGGCTCCCTGGACAAAGCCCAGAACGCTTTCGTACATGAAGTATTCCCTGTCCTCTGCTCCAGCGAGCAACCGACCTGGTTATGCGGGCGGACGCCCAACTCCCTTCCACCTAACTACCGTCAGCGGAGTATGCCAGATTGTCAGGGATGCGTCAAACACGCCGGAACGGCCCCGATCCATGGAGAGCCAGGGCCGGGCGGGGGGCTGTGCGGGTACGCCGCCCGTCAGCGTGCGCGTGCGCGTGCGAGACCCTTAAGCGCCTCTTCCACCTCAGGCGGCGGGTCGCTGCCGCAGCAGATCTTGCGCAGCTTGGCGACAGCGCCGCCCACCTTTTTCCCGTTGCGCTTCACACCGTACAGATGACGGCTAACGGTACACTGTTTCACTCCCATGCAGCGCGCAATGTCCTTTTGAGGCATCCGGCGGATGATGTACAGAAACAGAATCTGGCGCTGGCGCTCGGTCAGGCCGCCTTCGGGGTCGTTGATAATACCGGCGATGACGGGCCACACCCGGGCCGCAAAATCCGCGAAGGCGTGTCGCCATTGACGGTTCTCCTCGGGCTCGAATCCCAGCGATCGGCTGGCTGGCAGTCTCTCCAACAAACTCGGGTCGGTAGCGCGTTCTTTGTCCGGATACGTCATCGGTTTCCCTCCCGTCGGCCGGCCTGTCACCGGGACGTCCAGCCTTGCGACGTGGCCTCAGTTACCTTTCATTCAGCTAAACGGAGCCGGTACCGCTTTTTTCACGGCGCGCGCGAAAGGAGGCGTTCTCCATACCCCGCATCGCCGCTTAACTCCGCCGTGGCGCACGGGGCAAGCTCAGCCTCGCTATTGGACCAGACACGACGTTCACCCATCTGATGTCAGCGTGGCTAGCAACCTTGTGTTGCCGTAATCGCCGCTTGCCCGGGTACTTCGGGCGCCCCACAACACGCCATCCGGCGTTCGGGCCATACCATTGACGAACCGCATGCCCCGGTAATCTCCCGGCAACTCTTTTCACTACTCGCACTTTACTCAGACGTTCAATAATGTACAGATTCCAAGACCAAGCTGGCGCGACCGACAAAAATGTCCGCGCCGACTGGATCGGTTGTTGTTGGTAAGATGCGGTTATAATTTAGGTTAGAGCTATTCACATTTCTTGGCACGAACGTTGCTTTTAAGAGTGGACAGCAAATGTGTGTTGTTTCTGAGTTTTACGTGGAGTGAGGTTGAACGTGATTGCATTGGAAAGCATTATTGACGAGCCTGAGGTTGCCATGGCACAGAAAAACGCCGAATCGGCGAGACCTTCCATTCTGGTCGTCGATGACGAGAATGGCCCGCGCCAAGCGCTCCGGATGCTGCTCAAAGAAGACCATGACGTTCATCTGGCTGAGGACGTTCAGACGGCGCTGAACATCCTCGAGCAGAAACCGGTCGATCTGGTGATCACCGACATTCGGATGCCGCAGCAAACCGGCGTGGACCTGCTGCAACTCGTGAAAGAGTCGCACCCCGAAACCCAGGTGATCATCCTGACGGGCTTTGCCCACTTGGACACAGCCATGCAGGCGGTGGAATACGGCGCATTCGCCTATCTCGAGAAACCCTTCGACAACGAGACAATGCTGCGTCACATCCGCGCGGGACTGCAAAAGCGCCGTCAGGAAATGGAGCGGCGGATCCTGGAGCGGCTGGCCATCGAGGCGAACCGGTTCGAGACGCTGGGCCGGATGATCTCGGGCATGATCCACGACATGGGCACCCCCTTGTCGGTCGTGGGCGCACAAATCGAGATGATCCTGAACCAGCCGGACCGAGGCGACCTGTCGGATCGCCTCAGCACGATGCACTCGCAGATTAAGTACTGCGGTGAGATGGTGCGTTCGGCGATGGATATGCTGCGCTGCGAACCGCGGCCGGTCGCGCCGTTTGTGCTCAATGACATCGTAGAGGTTTGCCTGGACGTAGCGCGGCCCCTGCTGCACGGCCAGCGTGTTGAAGTGAAATGCGAGTTGGCCTCGGGCATAGCGTCCCTGATCGGCGACCCGGCGTTGTTGCGCCAGGCCGTGCTGAACCTGGTGACGAACTCGTGCTATGCCATGGACGACCTGGAAGAGACACCCGAGTTGGCTTTGAGAACCTGGCAAGAGGGCGAGTACGCCTACTTGTCGGTTCGCGACAAAGGCCCGGGCATTCCCAAGGAATTCCAGGACCAGATCTTCGAGACCTTCTTTACCACGAAGGGCAACCGCGGCACGGGACTCGGTCTCGCGGTGGTCCAGAACGTGATGGGGCGTCACAACGGCTCGGTATCAGTGTCGAACTGTTCAGACGGCGGCGCCCTGTTTATCCTTCGCTTTCCTGTCCCTTCGCACGAGGAAATCGTGCAAGCTTTCCGCCAGGCCCACGGCGGTAAGGAAGGGCCGGTATGACACAGGCCGCCATGCCGGCCCTTCCCGATCTCCCCCTCGGGGCACCCCAGCCCCGAGGGGGCTCTCCCCACAACAAACCGGACGCGCCCCCGCGGGCGCGCATCCGGTGTCTTGATATGGAATGGAAGGCGGCCAAAGCCGCCTCTCTCTCGGGCAACGCCTCGCCCTAGAGCAGAGAAGCGCCGGCATCGAAGATGCGGGCGGTTTCGGGCGAGACGGGGAACTCCTGCGACGGATAGCGCACGAACTCGACGTGGCCGTCCATGTAGAGAACGTTGGAGCCGCCTGGCACGTGATTGAATCCGCTGGCCTTGATCGAGACCTCGTCGAACATCACAGCAATCTCGGACTGGGCCTGAGCGCTGGCGGCTGGGTTGTTGATGTCAGTGATGAAGAAGCGCTCGATACCCTCACGCAGACGGTACATGGTGATGTTGCCCACCGCCGGGTTCGGATGCGGGCTGAACTGGATGTCCTCGTCCGCGCGCCAGTTTCCGCCGATCAGGCCCAGTGCCATCCCGAACTCGGTGAGGATCAGGATCGGGTCGTCGGTACCGTCGGTGAGCCAGGCGTTCTCGCGGATCGCCCAACCCAGGTAGATGTAGGATGAGTCGCCCTCGCGTTCCATCAGCCAGATCTGGATGTCGCCGTTCGCGTTGACGAAGGAATCGTTCCACCCGTCGCTGTCGTAGGTGAGCACATCCGCCTCAGTGGCGTCCGACGGGCAGATGAAAATGGCCGGATCGGTGAGATACTCGGGATAGATCTGACGGGCGGCCGGTGAGAACGACCCGTTCGGCGTCGGCGCGTTTTCCTGGCCGGGTTCAAGCCGGGGCAGCAGGAAAGCGATGGTGGGGAACTTCTCGCCTTTGGACTCATTCGCATACATCTTCATGGTCAGGCCGAACTGCTTGAGGTTGTTCTGACAACTCGCGCGGCGGGCCGCTTCGCGCGCACGGGCGAGCGCCGGCAGCAGGATGGCGGCCAGGATGCCTATGATGGCGATAACCACCAGCAGTTCGATCAGTGTGAAACCCTTTCGGCTTGGTGCATGACTCATGACTTGTCCTCCTTATAAGATGACGTACACTTGTACTACGGCGGGCCCAAGATATGCCGCCGGGTATCTGAGGATGCCCGCGCGGTGACAAGCCCCGCTCCCAGCGCGGGTCTGAGTGGTGGGAAACGGTGCGCGTGTAGGCTGCGAGACGGCCTGAAGAGGCGTGTAACGCTTCGGGCCCTGCGTCGACATCTTCAAATGCCCACCACCGGCGATTTTAGTATAAACATTGCGGGTTTTCAACACACCCCCAAAAAATCTGCGGGTGAAGAAATCGCTCGAAGCGGCCTAACCACGCCCACAGGACGGGGCATTCCGGATTGCCGCAAACGGAGCGGGCTGCCCGCTGGCGCCAGCGGGCAGCCCGGAAAATCGGCTACGGCTACAGCTACGGCTACAGGCTACCACCGGCCAGCGACATCATGATGGCCAAATCGCCCCATTGCAACCAGGGGTCATCCGCGTCGCGCTGCATGGCAAAGGTCCGCGGATTTCCGGGAAACACCGGAACCTCGCCCAAGCGCTTGAACTCCGCGTGTCCATCCATATAGAGCACGTTCGAGCCGCCGGGGACGTGGTTCATGTTAATGGCGTTGTTGAGTCCTTCGGCCGGATTGGGGTCGAAGGAGTAGAAGCCTGTTCCGGTGGCCCACGCGTCGAACATCACCGGGATGGTGCTCTGGGCTTCGGCGCTGCCGGCCGGGTTGTTGATGTCGGTGATACGGAATCGCTCGATGCCTTCGCGCACGCGGTAATAACTTTCGGGCAATGCGCTCACGCCGTCGTCGTCGAAGGGATACGAGCCCCCGGCGAGGGACTTCAGATTGTCCTGGAACTGCCCACCGCCACCGACGCGGTTGATCTCCAACACGGGGAAGGTGCAGCCGAAGGCGGCGAGTTCATTATTCTCGGGGTGAGTGACCCAGGTGGTCTGAGCGAAATCGTAGACCAGGCCGGCCTTGGACATGATAATGTCCATCATTTGCGACGCACTGTCGAATACCCAGGAGAAATAGACATAGGAAACCGGCAACGACAGTGCCCCCCTCATGCAGGCCTGCGCAGCCGGGCTCCCATCGCTCAGCGCTTGGATCTGGTCCATGAGGCCCGAGAGGCCGCCACTGTCTTCCCACACCTGCTGGGCCAGAAGCCCTCCCATCGCATCGGACGGGCACTTGGCAATGTTGACGTCGGTCCAGTACTCCGGATAGATCTGGTACCCGGCCAGATCCATGGTCTGGGGAACGCCCACCGTCCATGCGCTGGCGCTGGGATACATCTCCTTATTCTCACCCGAATACATCTTGAAGATGAGTCCGAATTGTTTGAGGTTGTTCTGACAGGATGCCCGGCGCGCTGCCTCGCGTGCCCGGGCGAGGGCTGGCAGCAGGATGGCGGCGAGGATGCCGATGATGGCGATGACTACCAGCAACTCAATAAGTGTGAAGCCGTGTCTTTTCATGATCGTGTCTCCAGTTCGTTTCGCCAACCACCCCACTGCGTCCGTGGGCGCGTCCGCCCGCCCAAGTTGGGCTTGGGCGGGACGGACGCGCTTTGGGTCAGGCTCACGGCCCTATTGGGGCCGTGTGGGAGTGGGTGTGTAACCAAGGCTGACGCAGTTCAAATGCGACGTCAGGCATCAACCGGCGCCCGACGTGGTGGCCATGACGCCAGACAGTGATTCACCAAGGGTGCCCGCGGCTGAATTCGCCAGCGGGAATTCCGACTTGTAGCGCAGGAACTCAGCATGACCGTCCATATACAAAACGTTGGCGCCACCCGGAACATGGTTGAACCGTGCCACGCCGTTGTCTCCGTAGTCGACGGCAAAAGGCCCGGAATCAGCCCAAGAGTCCATCATCACGGGTAGCTGGCTTTGGGCTTGGGCGCTGGCCGCCGGATTGTTAATGTCCGTGATCAAGAAGCGCTCAATTCCCTCTCGAAGCCGATAGTAAGTGGTCGGCAATGGCGTTCCGTCATCGTCCGCGTCCGGGCCGTTCGCCTTAGACCAGATGTAATCGGTATTGGTGATGTCTTCGGCGGCCAAGAGTCCGTAGGCTGCCACTGCAAAACGGACGCACCCCGCCGCTTCCATCTGGCTACCGCTCACCGCGTCCGTCTGAGCGTACTTGCCTAGGACAACCTGCAGCATGAGGGTGTTCACAATATCGACTAACTGGGACGAGGTTCGAGTAGCATATGGGATATAGGCGTAAGAAACCGGAAGGGACAGCAAGGCGTCGAGGCATACCGCGTCCGCGCCCTGCTCAACGCTTTCCTGGATCGTTGCGCCCAAGTCGTCGATGCCATCAACGAAATCGCTCGCATGGGGGTCCGATGGACACGTCGCGATGTTCGGATCCGTCCAATATTCGGGATACAGCGAAAGACCGCGGAAGCTCAGCATTGTTGGCGTTCCATTCAAGCGGTAGTAACCGCCTGCGGGAAATTGCTCGCCTTTGGCTTCGTTCGCATACATCTTGAAGATGATGCCGAATTGCTTGAGGTTGTTCTGACACGACGCGCGGCGGGCCGCTTCTCGCGCGCGCGCCAGCGCGGGGAGTAGGATGGCCGCCAGAATGCCTATGATGGCGATTACGACCAACAGTTCAATCAGGGTAAAACCTTTGCGATTCATCGTTGCCTCCTAAATGCTCTCAATAGTATAGGTTCACAGTGTTCGCGTGGCTTTGCCTCGCGGCGGGGACGCAAAGCAAAGCCACGCCTATAGAATGTAATGACATATGCCCATTTGTCAAGTCTTTTTTTTGGCGTTCATTTGGAGTTGACAGAATAGCGCTGATTTAGGGGTTGACAGAATGGCGCGACCGTGCTAGACTGCTGATTGTGATTACAGGCAGTTGCGCTTGAGTGGGGCACGGGATTCTGCGGATGCTGCGGGGGTAACTGCGGGATGGTTGTGCGGAGACAGAGGCAGAGAAGAGAATAACTGAGGAGGAAATCATGAAAGGGTTAGTCTTAGTAGGGATTTGTGCAGTCTTGGCTGGGCCGGTGTGGGCGGGAACGGCCACGTACGATGGCTTGGGCGGCGGGGCTGTGGCGCTTCCGGGAACCAGCGGTCTTGATATCCCTGGTGGTGAGACCTTTGACTGGGTGTCGAACGGTGACGGTACGTATCACATCGAGTCAAGCGATGGCGCCGGTGCTGGCGCCGGGCGCGTGAAGGGCGTGTTCAGCCTGAACGATGGATCGACCACATTGCAGATCGTCGACGGCAACGCGTATTCCGTGACCGGTACTTGCGTGATTCCGGACTCGGGGGTTGATGCAAACGGCGAGAACTACCGCTTCTTCGTCGGCACCGACATCGACGATCCGCCTGGCTCGGGCACCGGGCAACTTGGCGTCGCCGGTATCCGCTGGAGCGTCGGGAATGCGCAGTGGGAGCTGTCGAGCGATAACGACGCTTTCATCGGTCAGAGTGTGCCGATCGCGCTGGTAGCGGGTGACGTAGTTGACGTACGCACCACTCGTGCCCCGGACGACCTGTTCATGGAGTATAGGGTCAATGGCGGCGCCTGGACGCCCCATGCATGGCACCCTGCACTGGTGGCGCACCCGGTCCCGAAGTTTGTGCTCGACGCGTTTGTCGCAGACGTAGGGGACGACTTCCCCAGTTTCAGTA